>CAZBKR010000035.1:8222-14717 GCA_964492455.1 uncultured Oscillospiraceae bacterium | reverse complement strand
GCGGCCTCGGCCCCCATTATGCGATCGAGCGTATCGGGGCGACCGCAATTCCGGTCTCAGGCGGGAACACAAGGCGCCAGATCCAGATCCTGAAAGACTTTGGTCCGACCATCCTGTGCTGCACCCCGTCGTATGCGCTCCATTTGGCAGACGAGCTCGCGACTTATGATACTTCCGTGGAAGATCTCAAACTGCGGGCCGGCTTTTTTGGCGCGGAGCCCTGGACGCTGGAAATGCGCGCCCAGATCGAACAGAAATTGGGTTTGCATGCTTATGACATCTACGGGCTGTCTGAAATCTGCGGACCTGGCGTCGCAAATACTTGCGAGTACGGTGACCTGCTTCACATCCAGGCGGACCATTTCATCGCGGAGGTGGTCGATCCGGAGACCGGCGCGCCCCTTCCCGACGGAGAGATCGGAGAACTGGTGTTCTCCAGCGTAACAAAACAAGGCACGCCGCTACTGCGCTACAACACCCACGACCTGACCCGGTTGACAACCGGCACCTGCGCCTGCGGACGTACCACTCCCCGGATGGAGAAAGTCACCGGACGCGCGGACGACATGCTGATCATCCGCGGGGTGAATGTGTTCCCCACCCAGATCGAAACCGTGCTGCTCAAGTTTGGCGAAGTGGAACCGCATTACATGATCAACATCGACCGGGTTCACAACCTGGACGTCATGGAGATCCGGATCGAGATGTCCCCCCGGTTCTTTTCGGACTCGATCAAAGAGATCGAGCATACCGAGCGCAAGCTGCGGGATGAGGTCGCTTCTGCCACCGGGGTGTCGGCCAAGATCACGCTCGTGGAACCCAAATCCCTGCCCCGTTCGGAGGGCAAGATTCGCCGGGTACAGGACAACCGGAAATTGCAGTAAACGAGTGTTATGTCATGAGAAAGCGCCTCCTGTCCGGATAAGACAGGGGGCGCTTCCCTATGATAAGGGAGGACACGCGATCCGCTTATGAGCGGCGAATGATAAAGGTGTAGTCGGTAGGTATCCGGTTTGGCGCAGTAACGGTGACAGTAATCGTGTGCGTTGAACCAGATGAAATGCTGATGTAATTATAATTACTGTTAAATACAAACCCACTTGGTGCGTCGGTGATGACAACAGTGGCCCCCGGGGTACTGTGTCGAATGGCGTACCAACCCCGACTCACGGTGCCGGTGTATGTAAAGCTATTCGGATCGTACGTAAGTGTGATGTTTTGTGCCCCGCCCCCATTCCTGTTGTTGGCGTGTCTTGCCAGCACATTGCTTAACTCGGCATGTTGCCCGACCATGACAGAACATGTTGCTGTTACGGAAGGGTTCGAGACAGACGCCACGGTGATTTGCGCGATGCCAGGGGCGACTCCTGTGACAATCCCGTTAACTACGCTCGCAATCGCTGGATGGCTGCTTGTCCATTGAAGGGAAGGATTCGAAGCATCAACGGGCAGCACAGTCGCGGTAATTGTCCTGATTTCCCCTGGCTGCATTTGGATCGATGCCGGACTCAGTGTAATTTCCGTGACTGGATTGTGAACAACGGTCACAGTGTATGCCGCTAGAATACTCTCCTCGACGACCGAATGTCCTTGGACAACCGTCTGTCCGACAGTCGACAGATCTACAACGGGACTGTCCCACACCACCGCGGTCTGGCGGGTCACTCCGTCGGAAAAGACTGCAGGAACTTCTGTCGGCAAGGTGAACACTTCTCCTGTGTGCTGGTAGAGAGTCTGTACCATTGCAGGAATGTGGTCGATCCCGATCACCTGTAACGTCAGAATCGTGGTCTTGGTCACGTCTTCCCGGGCGGTTGCGACATAGGTCTGCATGCCTGCCGTGGAGGTGTTAGCCACCGTTGGGTTCCAATCTACCGGGACATTCATTTTGGTGCCGTCAGCCAGCCGGGCTGACACCGTAGCAGGCAGCGCGAAACTTCCGCCCTGTTCGATCACTCCGGATAAGGGGTACAACTGCCGGATGCTCCAGGGGGTGATTTCCGGCTTGTACTTTTGAAACAACCAGGTCTTCAGGCTCTCGAGGTCTCCGCTACTCGACAAGTCGCGGCTGTAAACCAGCACCTCTGCAATGTCCGCACCGGACATGTTCAATGAGATGCTTCCGGTTGAGACACTGGGAGCCGTACCAAGCACCAAAGAATACTCCTGCTTGTCAATATGGAAGACGAGTTTGTTCCTGCTGATGACAGCGGAGTACACCACCCACTTTTCATCCAGTCCTTCGGTCGACGTCGCCGCGTCCAGTCGTTGGGTACCAAGCGATACGCCTAGAGGGTTGCCGGCATCTTGTCTCCCGAGGCTCCAGTTGGTCCCGCTGAGAATAGGGCCGGACAACACGGCGGGATCCAGCCGGGCGACAAGCAATACCGTAATGGTGCCGGATGAGGGTGAAAACGAGGCGATCTGCATCCCGGAGCCAGCTGTTTCCGATGTCGCCAACCGCCCCCATACGCCGGGAAACTCATCTTCGATGTAGGAAGCATCCGCGAGTTCCGGCTGTAAAGAAGGAGTGGTTTGTGTTGCGGAAGGAACCGACGGAGAACTCAGTGCAGATGCCAGATTGGGCCATTCCTGCAGCCAGTATCGGATGCGTGTAGGGTCGGAAGCATCCGGGCGGACCCAGGAAGCGACGTTTCTGGAGACAGCGGAAGCATCCAGGTGGAGTTTAAGATCCGTCAGGACCGGGGGACCGTCTATAAAGAGTGGATCGCTGCTGGCCATCGAACCCATCTTGAGGGACTTGGCGACCGGTGTCACCGCAAATACGATGTGGTGTCCGATGTACTGGTCGAGTCCGCTCAACGTCAGACTGTTTGCGTACGGGATCGGCTCATAGTCCTCCGGGAAACGAGGGAATCTGGATCCGATCTCAATCTCAGCGGGTAACGTCTCCATCGGAATGCTGAACCCGTCCCGGCTCACATACCACTGGATCTTGTTGATGAAGGACGGCTCCCCGGCGGCGACTGAATAAGACCCGACCGCAGTCAGGGTTTGGCTCCCCACGGCTTTCCCATAGGAGTGGTTGACTGACAAATCCGTGGCCCCCCGCCGGAGATGCGACTCAATGGCACCAATACCTGGCACGGGAAGATCGATCGGTACGGCGGAACCAACTACCGTGTTGAGTTGATGCTGTTCCACTTGTTGCGCCAGCGGGTAACCGACAAAACTTTGACCGAACACTGAGAATGTCTGTTCGGTCAACCCTCCCACGGTTCCGTTGCGGATATTCAATTTGACGGTCTGGATGTCCAGTTCCAGTTTCTCCTGTGCCTGGAAAATATCCTGTGTGATCGTTTTGGTAACTGAGATATAGCGCACATAGCCGGTCACCGCCATCAGGAAGCCAACCGCGATCAATCCGAGGAGCGCGATCGACACGATGACTTCTACGAGTGTGAATCCTTTTCGTCTGTTCACAGATGAATCCTCTCCTCTCACGCCGGTCCGTTGACGACCCACAGGTCGTTGAGGATGTCCTGACGGATGGCATCGAAGATCGCACCCAGGTCCCGGTCGTCACTGTAGGGATACACGTTTGCGCTGCTGGCACCTGCGGTGGTCGCAACCGAGCGGATGTGGTTGAAAAGGGTCTGGGATTTGGAAAAACTGATCGCGTACACTTTAATGTCGTTCCCGGTTCCACTCACGTAGTTGTTTACCGTCTGTGCGATCATTTGGTCATAATTCGTCACGACCGTCGTCGTGGTGTTGCCGGTTCCCAGGATCTCGTTGCTCTCACTGACGTTCCCGTCCCGGGTTATGTAGTTATAAGTAACGGGAGTCCACCAGTTGCCACCGCTCTGTGTGCCGCTGGCGTAGGTGGTCTCTCCGTCCACCAGGATGATCATAAAGTTTTTGGGTGTGACATCCAGTGAGGGTTGCTCATTGTACGACTTGATCGCGTAGTATGCACGCCGCATCCCGTCTCCTGTGTTCGTGCCGCCGATGGCGTCCATGTCGTCGATCTGGTTTTTGAGTTGCGTGGCATGCGATTTGGCGTTCACAAAGGTGTAGCTGCCGTTGGCGGAAGTTGCAAACGGCACCAGAGTGACATAGAGGTTGTCCTCTTTGGCGAACCCGTCGACCAGTTTTTCCGCTTCCGCTTTGAGAATGTTGATCTTTTCTTTGGAGTCCTGGTAGGTCGTGTTGCCGTTGACGTCTTCTTTCATGCTGCCCGAGGTGTCAAACACCATCGCGACCGTACCCACAACCGCAAAGGGCCGGGAATCGTCGCGGTAGGCTACCGCAGTGGCGGCGTCGGCCAGGGTCCCGCGGTCAATGATCTGCAGGGAATTGAGCGCCTCCAGCTGGGTCTCGATCGCAATACGCCCCTGAGACGCGCCGCCTTTGAACGCCTCGATGATAAAACGCAGCACCTTGTTGCTGTTGTCCGGCTCTTCTTTTTGAAACCGGAGGGTGTAGGTAATCCCCTCCTGGGGCTCGACCAGGACTTCCTTTACATGGTTAGTCCCGTTATAGGTGTACCGGATGATCTCGGTCTGGTCCGTACTCAGGCCGATGTAGTCCCACCCCTCCGTCAGATTGTTCTCACGAAAACTGGACTTCGGAATTGTGAAAACAGCCGAGGAGTAACGCACCACCTGATTGACCGTCTCGGAGACGATCCGGGCAGACGACTGGAGCGAGGCCTCCTCCATCCCGGTATTCTGGGCCCGGAGGCTGCCCAGCAGCATGCTGAATGCGAGGGAAAGCACAGTCGTGAGAAGCGTGACCGCCAGGATAAGTTCCACCAGGGTGAGTCCCCGTTTGTTCTTGCGCATGGACTGTTCCTCCGCGGGGCGGCCACTCTCCCGCATCCTCCTGAAATCATCTTGTCGTTGAGAAAAACCCTTTTGTTTCAGCCGTTTTCACGAGCGACGACGGCCGGATTGTCCACACGAAACCGCATCGTGGATGTACGGACCGCTGAGGAAGTGGTATGCCCGGTCGCGGCGATTTCGATCCAGTCGTCCCCGCTGATGGTGATCCGCTTTGCTTCGATCTCGACTGCTCCGCCTTCGAGTGTGATCTCCTGGGTCAAGGCCGGTGTGGTGGTGAATGGTAGTGCCTGCGTGTAGTAATAAACCGGATCTCCGTTGGGGTCGGAATTGGTGTTCCTGATCAGGGCGGTGTAGCCCAGCTCGATCCCGGCCAGGGCCAGATAGTATGCTTTCATGCGCTCTTCCTGCCCGCTGGCCTGGGACAGGTTGTTCTGGAACACAAACACGATCGATGCCAGGATGATACTGATGACCGCAAAGACCGACACCACGACCATGAGTGCCATCCCCCTTCTGGAGCGGACGGCAACACATGGCCATGATCTGGCTGAACTGGCGGTAGAGCGCATGGAATCCCCCCTGTGCCGAAACCTCCGGCGGAAAAGTGAAATCTCGGCGCGGCGGTCGAAGGTCAACTGCACACCGGAAATCATTATCCCGTTACACTTGTAAATCTTATATGAAGCACACCCGGATCGCAATACATTTCTATGTTACATTTTTAGCACACAACCGGCAAAAGAAAACCGCCGGTTTCTGGTCGGCGGTTTCCAGTCAGGATTGCGTTTTTGTCAGCGGACCCGGACTGCCAAACCGGCGGCCCGATCTGATTCATATCCGCAGGACAGCGTCGCAGGCCAGCTCGAACACCCCTGGACGGATCCCGCCGCGGTTTTTCCAGCCGCGGCTGTCCCAGACCGGACCGCTGAGGTCGTCTCCGCCATAGAGGATCTGCCCGAACCGCAATCCCCGGAAACGGGCTGCGGCCGTAAACGACGCGCATTCCATTTCGACGGTCAGGCAGCCTTCTGCACGGCGGCGCTCCACCCGCGCGGGGGTTTCGCGGTAGAACGCGTCGGTAGTCCAGGTTTTCCCGGCCAGATAGGGGACACCGATCTCCCCTAACGTGTCACAGATCGACCGCACCACCTCCGGATCGAGCGCAACCTCACGTGAAGGGGGCAAATAGTGATAACTCGCGCCTTCATCGCGTACAGCGGCGTACGGCACCACCAAATGCCCCACGGCGATGTCGCGCCGCAGGACGCCCGCGCCGCCGCAGGCAAGGAACGTGCGGCAACCGAGCGCGGATAGCTCCTCCAGCATGGCCGCGGCCTGGGGTCCGCCGACATGTGCGTGCACCACAGCCAGCCGGTCGTCCCGCCACGCCATCTCATACACCGGGATAATGCCGTCTTCGGATACAAGTTCTGTACGTTGCGTCAGCTTCCCTTCCGCAGCAAACGCGTCGACCACTTCTTTGAAAAAAGTGATCACGCATCGTTCGGGGAGGCCAATGGGCTGGAGATGGTCAGCAGCGTGGATGAGTCCTGACGGGTCGGGATCGTACTCCAGGATCGGGTACCCCTGATTGGGGGCCTGCCACGCAGGGCCGGTTACTCTCTTCTCTTCCTCTTTCCCGCACGCTGCGAACACATGCCGCGCGAACGCGCGTGCGGCTGCCATC
>CAZBKR010000035.1:0-8122 GCA_964492455.1 uncultured Oscillospiraceae bacterium | reverse complement strand
CTCTTTCCCGCACGCTGCGAACACATGCCGCGCGAACGCGCGTGCGGCTGCCATCGCGTCCGGGGTGCGAAAGGATGCCTGATCGTCCAGGTCGCGCTCCGCCAGCATGCCGAGATAGGGGATCCGGGAGTGCTCGCACAGCCGGCGGATGCCGGTTTCAAAAGGTTCGGCACCATAGGGGATGTCATATCCGCAGGTCGTGACGATCGCGATGCGGATCCGCTCCCACAAGCGCTGCTCCGGAGCTGATCCGTAGTACTTGTTCATCCCGTAGAACCGGTCGAGCACCGCCTTCATGGGCGGGGTGCAGTACCAGGTGTAGATCGGGGTCGCAAGCACAAGCACGTCGCATTCACAAACCGCCTGGAAGATGACCTGCATGTCGTCCTTTTTAGGACAGCCGTAAGCGTCAGCCACATGCTGGCAGGTCCAGCACGCATCGCAGGGTGCGATCGTTTTGTCGTACAGGAAAATCGACTCCACGTTCGCGCCGCAGGCTTGTAGTTCCTCCTCGAACGGGTGGAGGAATGTCACGGTATTGCCGTGAGGGCGCGGGCTCCCCTGCAGGATCAGGATGTTGGGTTGCATCGATACCACCTCCCGCATTCTTTGATTCAGAGTAGCATACGATTGCGCTGTCTCACAGGGAAATATGAAACGGCGGGTCGCCCCGCCGCCGTAGAGATTTTCTGTAGAGAGTCTATTCGCGTGAGGTGTCGGAGATCTCCCGGAGCGCGAGTCCTTTGTTCCGGTCGAGTACCCACTGGATCGCCCACTCGGATTCAAACAGCACCACCGGATTCTCGCGGCGGTCCAGCACCAGCATCGATGTGCTGGTGAGTGTGAGCCGGTCGAGATCCGGCATGGGTCCCTTCCCCTCGGGGACAATCCAGCGCGCGTGGCGGTAAGGCAGGTCGGCACGGCGGATCGCCACCCCGTATTCCGCCTGCAGCCGGTATTCCAGCACTTCGAACTGCAGCTGCCCGACCACCCCGACGATGTAGGTTTCGGTGCCGATGTCAGGCTGTTTGTAGAGCTGGATCGCGCCTTCCTGGGTAAGCTGCTCCACTCCCTTGAGGAAAGGTTTCCGCTTCATTGAATCCATAGGGGCAACCCGGGAGAAGACTTCGGGCGGGAAGGTCGGGATGTCTTCGAACAGGATCTCACGGTTGCCGGCGGACAGGGTGTCTCCGATCCCGAATGTTCCGGGATCGAACACCCCGATGATGTCTCCCGGAAAGGCCTCTTCGACAATGTTGCGGTCCTGCGCCATAAACTGCTGGGGCTGTGCAAGCCGGATCTTCTTGCCCGTGCGGGAGTGACGGACTTCCATCCCCTTTTCGAACCGGCCGGAGCAAATGCGCAAAAACGCGATCCGGTCCCGGTGGTCGGGGTTCATGTTGGCCTGGATTTTAAACACGAATCCGGTAAACGGATCGGCGATCGGGTCGATGATACCTGCGGATGAATCCCTCGGTCCGGGTGGGGGGGCCATCTGCAGAAAATCCTGCAGAAAGGGTTCGACGCCGAAGTTGGAGACAGCGCTTCCGAAGAAGAGGGGGGTCAGCTCACCCGCGAGCACCTGGTCAAGGTCGAACGCGTCTCCGGCGATGTCCAGCATTTCGATGTCTTCGAGCAGCTTGTCAAAATAGGACTGTCCCAGTTTTCCGGGCAGCGCGGGATCGTCGATCGAGATCACCTGCTGCTTTACGCGGCTGGCGCCGTGATCTCCCATACTCCCGTCAAACAACTCGACCTGCCGTTTCTGGCGGTTGTATACGCCCTGGAAATCCCCGTCGGTACCGATCGGCCAGTTGATGGGGGTAGACGCGATGCCGAGCACTTTTTCCAGTTCGTCCATCAGGTCAAAGGGATTTTTGGAGGCACGGTCCATTTTGTTGATAAAGGTAAATATCGGGATGCCGCGCTGCCGGCAGACCTTGAACAGCTTGATGGTCTGCGCCTCGACACCGTGGCCGCCGTCGATCAGCATGACCGCGCTGTCCGCCGCGCAGAGCGTGCGGTAGGTGTCCTCGGAAAAATCCTGGTGTCCCGGGGTGTCCAGGATGTTGATGCAATATCCGTCATAGTCAAACTGCATCACCGAAGAGGTTACGGAAATGCCGCGCTGTTTTTCGATCTCCATCCAGTCGGAGGTCGCGTGACGCGAGGCTTTGCGCGCCTTGACCGCGCCGGCCATGTGGATGGCGCCGCCGTACAGCAGCAGCTTTTCGGTGATGGTGGTCTTGCCGGCGTCCGGATGGGAGATGATGGCGAAGGTGCGCCGGCGGGCGACTTCGCGCTGGAGGATGTCTGTCATGGAAAACCGTCCTTTCGGTGAAAGCCGATCTATTATAGCAGATGTGCGGAGTCGCCAAAAGATGGCCCCGTCCGATTTATGGGACGGGGCCAGGAGGCTGGGTCTATGACAGGGCAGCCGGCGCATCGTGTACAGCGCGGCACGCCGCCAAAGATCAGAGGAGTGAATAGAACGCGGCCTTGAACAGTGGAATGGATTCGACGTGTCCGCCCGGTGCCCGTTGTGTCATAAAGACCGCACACAGGTCCTCCGATGGATCCACGCACATCCAGGTGCCCGCGTATCCGTCCCATCCGAACTCCCCGACGGAACCGTTGGCCCCTGCCGCGGCGATGTCCACAAGGGTGCGGACCCCCAGACCGTAGCTGTACCCGTGCTGGGTATCCCAGTTGTATGTCTTTTTTTGCTTGTCGGTCAGGTGATCGGCGCGCATCAGCTCGATGGTCTTGCGGCTGAGGATCTGGCGGCCGTCGGGGGCTTTGCCGGTCAGCAGCATGCGGGCAAGCGCCGCGTAATCGGAGACGGTCGAGAACATCCCGCCGCCGCCCGATTCGTAGGCAGGCGGCGCGGTGGGGACACCGCGGCCGCGATTGACCGCGTCGTGCAGGATCTTCCCGTCCGGGCCGACCGGATACATCGAAGCCAGCCGGGAGAGTTTTTCCTCCGGCACATAAAATCCGGTGTCGGTCATGCCGAGCGGGCCCGCCAGTTCCTCCTGTACAAATGTGCCCAGGGTTTTCCCGGACCACACCGTGACCAGCGCACCGAGCACATCGAGGGACATGCCGTATTTCCAGTGATCCCCGGGGTCGAATTCCAGGGGGATGGCCGCAATCTTCTCCGCGACGCGGAGGGTGTCGGAGGGAGTGCCGCCCGCGGCGATCGTCCGCTCCTCCCGCGCCATCATGCGCCCGATCCGGCGTTCGGTCTCGCTCTCCGTACCACCGTACGGGATGCCAGAGGTCATCGTGAACAGGTCGCGCACGAGGATTTCACGTTTCGCCGGCCGCGCATAAGGTTTTCCGTCCGGCCCGTTCTCAAAAACCCTGGCGTCTTTATAGGCGGGGATGAACCGGGAAATCGGGTCGTACATGCGGTACAGCCCGCGTTCATACAGGATGAGCGCCGCGGTTACGGTAAAGACTTTACTCATCGAAAAGATGCGGAAAATGGTGTCATCGGTGATCCGGCGGCCGGATGCGATGTCCGCAAGTCCGGTCATCCCCCGATACAGCGGCTGACCGCCCCGCTCGACATACGCGGAAATCCCCGCTGTAAATCCGGAAGACACGAGTTTGTCCAGGACCGCGTCGATGTGTGCTGTGCGCAGATCCCGTTCGGATGAGGCGGCCGTGGAAGCCGTCGCTTTTTTCGTCGCCATGGAAATCCTCCTGCTCAAGCTGACCGTCCTCACAGGCGGCCTGGCCGTCTACTGGACGGCCGGCATTTTCTTCTTTACTGATGATACCGTTCCCGTCTTCCCGCAACAAGCGTAACAGCCGCTTCTACGCGCCGATCTGCCGGATGCTATAATCGGTCACAAAAAGAGAGGGTCGGACCATCTATAGGGTACAGGTGCCCGGACGGTCCGGTCTGACAGGGTGACGGTCTCGTGCCGGCACCCGGGGGAGGCCGGTTTGACAAAGCGAACAATAGAGGACGCACAACGCGCGCAATTGATCGAGGCATGGGTCCGGGAGCATAGCGGACAGGTGTACCGGACTGCGTTGTTCTATATGAAGGACCACGCGGCCGCAGAGGATGTCACACAGGACACCTTTGTGCTGGCGTTCCGGCATATGGATTCCTTCCGGGGCAAGTCCTCCCCCGCGACCTGGCTGATGCGGATCGCGGCCAACCGCGCGAAGGAGGTGCTCCGTTCCCGCTGGCACCGCAGTGTTTCGCCCAGTGAGGATTGGGAGGCACAGGCGGCGGCGATCGCGGCGGCCCCATCGCCCGAAGAAGATCTGGCGGACCGGGAGGACATGCTCCGCGCACTGGGTAAACTGGACGACAAGTCCCGCCGGGCACTGCTGCTGCATTATTACTATGGATTCCGCGACCGGGAAATCGCGGTAATCGAGGACCTCTCTCCCGCCGCGGTGCGCAAACGTATCGAGCGCGGGCGCAACCGGCTGGGGGAGCTCCTCGCGGAAGACGGAAAGGGATCGAACCATGAACCTGGATGAACGACTCGAAAAATGGCGCGCACTGGGAGAATCTCAGACCGGTGGCACACACGCAGGAGAACGGGAGGCCCGCCTGCTGGAAGCGGTACGCACGGAAACGGCCAGCCATTCGGCGGGCAGCACTTCTCCCGCCCGCAAAAAGCTGCCGCGCAAGTGGTTTAGGCGTCGGCCGACACCGATGGACTATGTGCTGAACGGCGCGATCGCCGTCTGTTTCATTGCGGGATTGCTGCTGGTCCTGAAGACACCTTATGAATATTACATGCGCAACCGGACCGCGGACAAGCTGATCCATGCTTTCGAGCAGGGTCTCTCCATCGAGGTTCCCGCTGACGCATGGGTCGTTCCGGGAGAGGACACAGAATCCCCGGCCATATCGCCCACCCCCTCCCCGATGCCCACCATCCCGATCACTCCAGTACCCGGCGCGACCGTTCCGACCACGCAGGCGACCGAAGCTTACAAACCCCCGACCGTCGTACTGCAGCCCATCGGAGTCATTGCGATCCCGCGCATCGAAAAAGAGGGCGACGCGGTGCTGGAAGGCGCGACCGAGGTCAATCTGCGCTACGGGATCGGGTGGTATCCGCCCTCCGCTCCGATCGGGGAGGAAGGCCGCACTGTCCTGCTCGGCCACAAAATGAAATATTACGGAGTCTATTTCTCCCGTTTGGCTGAAATGCAAGTCGGAGACGCATTTACAATCACCACCTCGGACACGGTCTACACATACCGCGTGCACGAAGTCGTATCGGTCTATAAGGATCAGCTGATGAACGAGATCTTTGCGCCGGCCGAGGGCAAGCAATGCATGCTGGTGACCTGTGATTTCCGGTTTGACCCCAAAGGAGACGATCGTCTCCTCGTGCACTCGACGCTGGAAAGCGCTGTTCCCCGCTAACCTCCGGCCTGCAGATGGGTTATACTGCTTATAGTAAATAACGAACCGGAGGACAGGACGATGAAAAAGTTGCAGGCGGAGTTGTTGCTGGACGCGCGCGCGAGTCTGGGAGAAGGCCCGGTGTGGCGTGAATCGGAACAGGCACTGTACTGGGTGGACATCATCCAGTCAAAGATACATAAGACCGTGGGTACTTCCGCGGAGGGAACCGTCCAGGATCACGTCTGGACAGCACCCATGCCGATCGGCTGTTATACCTTTACCCGCAGCGGACGTCTGCTGGGCGCGGGAGCGCACGGTTTCGGCTGGCTGACTCTGGAGGGCGAAGAGGCCGCGTTCGAACCCTGGGTCGATCCGGAAGCCGACAAACCCAACCGGTTCAACGACGGGAAATGTGACGCGCGCGGCAGATTTCTCGCAGGCTCGATGGCATCCCGCGCAAACAGCGAGACCATCCCCGGCGCGTTTTACTCCCTGGAACCGGACGGCACCTGGCAGACCTTGCTCGATCCTGTCGGAATCAGCAACGGAATCGCTTTTACCCCCGATTCCAAAACCATGTACTACATCGACACCACGCCGGCGCACATCCTGTCCTTCGCGTATGATCTGGAAACCGGAAAGATCTCCGACCGTAAGGTCCTGCGAACATTCGAGGGAGACGAAGGGCGTCCGGACGGCATGACGATCGATAACGAAGGCAACCTCTGGGTCGCCTTCTTCGGCGGCGCCAAAGTCCGCTGCATCCGTCCGTCGGACGCCGCGATCCTGGCCGAAATCGATGTGCCCGCGCTCAACATCACCAGCTGCTGTTTCGGCGGACCGGACTACGGCACCTTGTTTATCACGACCGCGCGAGTCGGCGCGGATGAGGAGTTGCTGAAAAAATACCCCAACGCCGGAGGGATTTTCCAGGTTCGTCCAGGCGTGACCGGCGGACCCTTCTACGACTTTGCGGACTGACCAGGCCGCCGGAACCGGAGCGTAACCAACATGGCAAGACAATGCATCTACTGCGGGCGCACTCTCCAACCCGGTGAGGTCTGCAACTGCCGGTCGGGCGGAGGGACAGGCACCTCTGCCCGGACGGCCGAACCCACCACCGGCACAGGTACCGGGACGGGATCCGCAGAAAAAAAGACGTCCGGTCCAGGCACTGCCGGAGCCCGGAAACAACCCGGTGCGGGAACCCGCAAATCCGCCAGAGCAAAAAAGACCTGGTTCCGGGACGCATCTGGTAAATCGCGCACCCGCACCCCTCCGCCCCGCTCCGGTTCCACCCGCACTTCAACCGGCGCGGGGGCGCGGTCGTTTGCCGGGATCGGCGTACGGATGCGAGTGCTGCTGAAACGGTATGCCGGCTTTGTGCGCACTCCGGTCGATACCGCTGTCAGCTTTGCGGAAGAGCCCGGGTACGAAGCCATCCTGCTGCTGGTCGGACTCGAAGCAGTGGCAGCCGGGATTCTGGCTGCGGTCGGGTACCGGTCGGCACTTTTTTATCTTTCTTTTTCGATGCTGGGACTGACCATGCAGGGAGCGACGTCGGTCTGGAGTGCCGCGCTGCTCGCGGCGCTTCAATCGGTCGTGCGGCTGACAGTGCTGTCGGGCGTGTTTTATCTGTACTTCCGCTTTCTACTCCGCGTCCGGACCGGATTCCGGGACATCGCCGCCGCGGTCGCCCCGGCCAGCGCGCCGATGACCGTGCTGATGCTGATCGCGTGTTTCTCGGCATCGAGCGCAACCGCAACCCCGCTGGCCACCCTGACGCTGGTGCTGGGGCTTCTGATGGGAGTTCTGCTGATGTTTTTCACGTTCCGGCGGCTGCTGGGACTGGGCGACAACCAAACCTTGCTGCTGCTGCTCTTTGGACATCTGCTCTATTTCAGTGTCCTGTCCCTGCTGGTCGGCTCCTTCCGGCTGCTGGCCTGATGGCCTGCTGCATACCGGGCGTTATGCCTGGCTGTTGATCACCTCGACCGCGTACGCGGTGTCGATAACCGCCCATTCCCCGTCGTCCCGCAATGTTTCGCCCATCACGTGTTCAACATTGTCGTAGATGGCATCGTCCAGCTCCATCTGGAGCCACGCGCCCTCCCCGTCCCGGATCATGAACAGCAGGACGCCGTCCCGCTCGGTCAGATACAGCATTTCTTCGATTCCGGACACAGGTGCGCCCGGAGAAGGGTTGCGTCGGACCGCGACTTTGAGCACCTCGATCACCCGGTCGCTGCGGCCGTGGTCGGCAAGGTGTATTTTTTCGATCAAATGGTTGTAGTCGGTGACCAGCCGCAGGGTATATCCCTCTGCAACGTCCGGTTCGTGCCCGAGCGCGGCAAATGCCATGCGACCCGCCACGAGCGGGTCGGGCGGCAAAGGGGCCTTATCCCGCCTGTCATCCTGGGCTACCACAGGGAGCACCGCGATCAGGAGCCTGCGGTCGGGATCGTGATATGCCATCGGTTCAGCCAGGACAAATACCTCGCCACAGTTGGCACACTCGTGGCTTTGGAGTACTTTGCGCAGCAGCCGTTCCTTGAGATCGGGATCGGACTGCGCGTTGACGATGTCCCACAACGTCGCGTTCTCTTCGGAACCGCAGCGGGGGCATAGAATGAGTTGCTTGTGAAACAGACTTTCGGGCGTCGGCATATTCTCTCCCTCCGGGTTTGAGGATACCAGAAACCCTGTGTCCGGTCATTGTACTGCACCCTG
>CAZBKR010000034.1:0-15024 GCA_964492455.1 uncultured Oscillospiraceae bacterium | reverse complement strand
GGACCATCCAGCGCGGGATGCGTGCCCCACAGGCGGCAGGCAAGATCCACTCGGACTTTGAACGCGGGTTTATCCGCGCGGAAGTGGTCGCCTATGACGACCTGGTCGCCTGCGGCAGTCAGAATGCCGCCCGGGAAAAAGGCCTGGTCCGGTCGGAAGGCAAAGAGTATGTCGTAAAGGACGGCGACGTCGTTCTGTTCCGGTTCAACGTCTGACGAACTGCCACCTGAACCCTATTTTTTCAACCGGATGCCCCGCGCGGTCAGTTCCTTCTCGAACAGTTCTTTTACGTCTGATTCGAGGTCTTCCAGGGAGCCGTTATTTAGTATGACGTGATCGGCGATTCTTTCGTATTCTTCGCGTGTCATCTGCATGGCGATTCTGCGACGTGCGTCCTCTTCGGTCATACCCCGCGCAACCAGACGCGGGATCCGGACAGCATCGTCCGCCCACACCACCCACACCTGATCGCAGATATCCACAAATCCGTGCTCGACAGGAATCGGAACATCCAGTACCAATGCCTTGGTGCCCTGCGCTTTGTAAGCCTCAACCCGCAGGCCCATCTGTTCCAGCACATGGCGGTGGATGATGGCGCTGAGCCGATCCAGGGCAGGTTTGTCCCGAAACGCTATCGTCGCGATCCATTTACGGTTCATCGCCCCATCGGATGAAATCGATCGCAGGCCGAACGCCTCCCGGATTTCCGGAAGTGCAATTCCGTCCGCGGCAGTCACTTCGCGCGATATGGCATCCGCATCCAGCACCGGCAGGCCGGCGACGGATGCGATCCGGGCGACGGTGCTTTTTCCGCACCCGATCCCGCCGGTCACTCCGATGATGAACATGGTTATCCTCCCGCCGGGCGCTCCCGGTCAGTTCGTTTACTTCGTGTCGAACCAGCTGGCGCCCCGGCGGACCTCGGCTTCCAGCGGCACCTGAAGCTGCACAATGGACTCCATGCCTTCGCATAGAATCTTTGCGGCACGATCCGCCTCATCGGGAGATGTCTCGACGATGAGTTCATCGTGTACCTGTAATACCAGCCGGGCTTCCAGCTTCTCCGCACGCAATTGCTGCACGACGCGGACCATCGCCATCTTCATGATGTCCGCGGCGGTTCCCTGCACAGGGGTGTTCATGGCGACCCGCTCTCCGAAATTACGTATGTTGCGGTTGGAAGAGCGAAGTTCGGGGATCGGTCTGCGGCGTCCAAACAGCGTTTCGGCATAACCGGTGCGGTAAGCCTGTGCAACCAGTCCCTCCAGATAGGTACGGATCCCGGGAAACTCCGCGTAATACTCGTCGATATATCGCTGTGCCTCCGCGACGCCGATACCGAGACTGCGTGCCAGCCCAAACCCGGAGACCCCATACGCGATCGAAAAATTCACAGTCTTGGCGATCGAGCGCATCCCCGCGTCCACCGCATCTTCACCGACGGAAAAGATCTTGCATGCGGTCGCGGTGTGAATGTCTTTTCCGGACAAAAACGCTTCGATCATGGCCTGATCACCCGACAGATGTGCCAGGAGCCGAAGCTCGATCTGGGAGTAGTCCGCATCGAGAAGGAGATAGCCGGGTGGTGCGACAAATGCCTTGCGGATCTCTCGCCCGATCTCGGTACGGACCGGGATGTTCTGGAGATTCGGATCGGAGCTCGACAATCGGCCGGTCGCAGTGACCGTCTGGTTGAAATTTGTATGGACCCGGCCGTCAGCCGGATCGATCACTTTGGCCAGGCCTTCGACAAAGGTGGACCGGAGTTTGGAAAGCGTCCGGTATTCCAATATCATCATGACGCCCGGGTGCAACACCGACAAACGTTCCAGTTCCTCCGCATCCGTAGAGTAATTCCCGTTCGCATTGCGCTTGCCGCCCGGTAGCCCCAGCTTGTCAAACAGAACTTCAGACAGCTGCTTGGGAGAGTTGATATTGAACGGTCCTCCGCACAGTGTATGGATTTTTTGCTCCAGCTTTTCGATTTGTGCCTGGAATTCCGCAGATAACTGTGTAAGAACGTCCCGGTCCACATGGAAGCCGGTCTGTTCCATCCCGGCCAGAACCGGTACCAGCGGCATTTCAATCTGTTCTGCAAGAGAGGTCATCCCCCGCTCTGCCAGCAATGTCTGTTGCGCGGTTGCGGTGTCCAGATAGGCGATGGCCAGCCGGGCAGCCTGCTCACCGTCCGGGCTCGGCGGGGAAGCCGACTGGGTGTTCCCCGTGTCAAACAGTCCGGTCTGCGCACCTGCCGTCGCTTCGGTCCGTGGCGTTTCGACTAGCCGTAAACCGGTGCTCGCTTCATGGATGCGCATAAAATCCGGTTTCCCGTCGAGTTGAGACAATAGATAGGCGGCGATTAATATATCGTGCAGCCGTGCGGATTGCCATGGAGCTTCCACCCGTTTGAGGTCGTTTTTCATATCAAATCCGATGATCCGAATCCCGTTTTCAGCACAATATGATACCAATAACGGTAACGTCTGGACCGCAAAGCGTCCGACGGCAGCGTCTTTTCCATCGGGACGGACCGCACAGAACACAACTGTACCGGCTGTAACCAGAGAAACGCCGGAACTGCCGCCCTGCTCCAGATACGCGCCAAGTTCTTGTACAGTGAGATCAGCCATCTCGGACGCCGCAGGAGCTACAGGCGTTTCCGACGCTCCGGATGATATGTCATCGACGTTGAGCCGGATCGCGATGCTGCGTAAACCGAGCCTGGACAACAGAGTGGACAGGTGATCCCGGTCGGGAGTCTTTAAACGCAGATCTTTCTCCGAGAGCTCGATCGGTGCGTCTTTACAGATAGTGGCCAACTCCCGGGACAGGTATGCAATCTCCCTGGACTCTATTAGTTTGGAGGCCAGTGCAGGCCGGATGGAATCGAGTGATCCGTACACCGCATCCAGCGTCCCGTACTCCGCAATCAACGCAAGCGCGCCTTTTTCTCCGATGCCGCGGACTCCGGGGATGTTGTCCGACGCGTCCCCCATGATCGCCTTGACATCGATCAACTGCTGTGGCTCCACGCCATATTTCACCAAAACCGCGTCACGGTTAAACACTTCGGTGGAGGTCTGCCCTCCACGTGAAACCGGCAGAAGCAGCCGCACATGATCGTCCACGAGCTGGAGTCCGTCCCGGTCTCCGCTCAGAATCGACACCTGTGCCCCGTCCGCGCCCATGCGTGCGGCCAGTGTGCCGATCAAGTCGTCTGCTTCGTATCCGGGAAGTTCAGTGGTGCACACCCCCATCGCCTGCAGGATTTCCTTGATCAGCGGCATCTGCACCGCCAGGTCGTCCGGCATCGGTTTGCGGGTCGCCTTGTATCCGTCGTACGCCTGATGGCGAAACGTCGGCTCTTTACGGTCAAACACCGCGCAGACGTGTGTGGAGGCGAGTTCTTCGACTGTTTTGAGATATATGTTAAGAAAGCCGAGCAACGCACCGGTCGGGGTACCGTCCGGCGCTGTCAACGGCCGCCGGCCGGACAACGCAAAATAGGCTCGATTGATGACACTGTTTCCGTCCAGAAGCAAAAGGTTTACACGGTTCAATTCTCCACCCGCCACGTCAGGATCAGCCAGGTTCCGGAGGTATCCGAAAGAGAAGCCTCCATCGGTGGCAGGAGCGATAATGCTTCCCGCAATCGATGGTTATCCGGGCTGTCATCGGAGGAGATCGGCGTCTCGCCTTCCATTATCGCAATATCGGAAGCGTTTTCGCAACCGGTAGCGTTATCTTCGACCCATGACACAAGGACCGTCCGGGCGGACTGGATATCCTGCCCCTGCGGGAGCCAGACCGCCAGGGTGCATACCCCGTCCGCATATTCCGAAAACGGTTCGCTTTCCAACCCTGCGTCACGAAGAGCTGTTTGGAGGGACCGTGTATCGAGCACCGGCCCGCGAACCTCTGTCTCATTTGTGGTGTCAATTTCTTTTTCGTCCCCCGGAGAGAGGTCGGTGGATGCGGTTGCCACTTCGGTCTGTGTCCCTCCGGCGACCGTCACGACAGATTCGGGTTGCGCAGCCTTAAACTGGGAATCGATACCGATTTGCAACCTGCCGTCGCCCAGCAGCAACGGGAGTACCAGTGCCGCCACCAGCACCGCGGCCGCCACCGCAGACAAGGCCGGATACCGGCGCAGCCCTGCAGTGATAGAAGGTTTCACCGTTTGTGAACGTCCGGTTGCCGACTGCACTGCAGAACCGGAACGGATCCGGGACATCATGGCGGCAAACGCTTCCGGATCGGGACTGACACGTTCCAGCCGTGAACGGATCGCCGCAGCCGCTGCCCGGGCGCGCGCCGCATCGGACAACCGTTCGCGGCAATCTGCACAACGTTCCAAATGCGTCTCGATCCGACGCCGTTGCCGATCGCGCAAGGTATCGTCCAGGTAAGCTGCCAGCATCCGATCACGGAGACGGCATCCTGAAAGTTTCAACCGGTTGCTTTTCTTTTTTGGGGTCACAGCCTCTCACCTCTTGTATACAACTGCCAAACGGCAGAGAAACGATTCATGGGATAGACGTCGCCGACGCTAAAAAAGTTCCCTTCCGGACAGCAGACGCCCCAGTTGCACCCTGGCACGGAAGAGTCTTGACTTCACTGTGCCCTCTCCGGTTTTTTCGATGGATGCGATCTGGGTATAGCTCAATCCCTCGATGTCGCGCAACCATAGAATCCGGGCTTGTTTTTCCGGGAGCCGGAGGATACAGGATCGGATTTCGTCTACTGAGACTTTCGTTTCCAGCTGGTCGTCCGGCAACGGACTCCCGTCCGAGAGTTGAATGGCGGGAGACGCACTGTCCTCGTCCATCGCAGCCTCGATCGACACGAAGGATCCCGTGCGGTTTTTGCGGACATAATCATAGCAGGCGTTCATGGCGATCCTGTACAGCCAGGTGTAGAACGACGCACGCTCGCCAAACGATGAAAGGGAGCGATAAACTTTTAGAAACGTATCCTGTACGCAGTCTTCGGCATCCTGCGGGTTGCCGAGAACGCCAAGACAGATCCGGTAGACGCGGGGATAATACCGCTCTGCCAGCTGCTCAAATGCCGACATGTCGCCCTGAAGCGCCTGGCCGACTAGATTCAGATCGTCTTCGGGCTGCAATCGTCTGCCTCCCTATCGGCAACATGAGCCGGCGGATGGTGGGTCAATTGCCGGAAATCGAACCGGCCTGCAGATGATGCCGGAAACGGTTGACCGCGGGAACACAGGCCGTGCCCACCACGATGCCGGCGATACCCTGAAACGAGTTGTAAAGGATATTTGCGGTTGCGGCACCCGGATCATACACAAATACTTCGTAGACGAAATAACCGGCCACCATCAGAAGCTCACATCCCAGAAATACGAGCGCATAGAGCAGGATGTTTTTCTTTCTGAAACGACTGACAGCCAGTCCCGCGATCAGGCCCATCAGGGCTTTGATCACCAGTGTGGCGGGAATGTAGACCGGGAAGCCTGCAATCCAGTCGGCCAGCGCACTCCCCAATGCCGCCGGAACCGCGGTGAAAGGGCCGAGCACCATCGATGCAATAAAGATGACGCCGTCACCCAGATTGACATACCCTGCGGGCACCGGAAACGGAACATGCACCAAAGTGGCCAATAAGACCAGCGCGGTAAATATACCACCGTAAGCGATCGTGCGAATCGTCCAGCCCTGTTGACCCGGCTTCAGATGTGTGCCCGTTCCGCTTTTCTTGTCACCCATACTCGTCCTGCCTTTCCTCATCCCGGACATCCCTCGCGGGCACCCGGAAAACGCATTGCCATTATAGCGCATCCCGTACCGATGGCGATACGGGCGGTTCCTGTCCGTGTACACAGGAGGCTATCATCAGCTTGATCCGGTTCAACTGGTTTACCTCACTGGCGCCGGGATCATAATCGACAGGGACAATATTCGCCTGTGGATAGAGTCGGCGGATTTCCCGGATCATTCCCTTGCCGGTTACATGATTGGGGAGACAGGCAAACGGTTGTGCGCAGATGATATTCGGGACATCCGATTCGATCAGTTCCAGCATTTCGGCCGTCAGGAACCACCCTTCCCCGCTGGCGTTGCCCAGCGACAGTACCTTGCGCGCCATAGCAGCCAGCTGTTCGATCCGTGGAGGAATCGCAAACAGCCCGCTGCGTCTCAACGCACTCCGAACCGGACCGCGTACCGACTCCAGAAAACCGATGGCTGCATGCCCCACCAGCGCCGTCAGGAGCGGGGCGCCCATGTGCCGAACCTTCCAGATGCCGCTCCGGAAGCTATACAGAAAGAAATCCAGCAATCCGGGTACACAGGCCTCGCAGCCTTCGGATTCGATGACATCGACTGCGTGGTTGTTCGCGTCCGGATGAAACTTTACCAGAATCTCCCCCACCAGACCAACGCGCGGCTTTCGATGGCTTTTGTCAAAGTCAAACGTCGAAAACGCGGATACGATCTCGCGGACAAGAACTCTGTAGCCCTTGCGGATTCGCTGCCCCGGCGGAGGATTCAAAAAGTCGGCACAGGCATGAAGCCAGGTCCTGTAAAGCCGCTCTGCCCCTCCCGGCTCCTTTTCATAAGGGCGAACCCGCAGCAGGGCGGTCTGAAGCAGATCTCCCAGAACGAGCGCGCGCACGACACGTATCAGAAGACCTGCCGAGAAACGGAATCCCGGATTGGTCTCGATTCCCTGTACGCTGAGCGACAGTACCGGTACCTGTCCGTAACCGGCATCCTGCAAAGCCTTTCGCAGGAACGCGACGTAGTTGGTAGCCCGGCAGGCCCCTCCGGTCTGGGTGATCATCAACGTACAGGCGTCCGGATCGAAACGACCCGACTGGAGTGCATGGATCAACTGCCCGACCACCAGAATCGAAGGGTAACATGCGTCGTTGTTTACATACTTAAGACCGGTTTCCACATCTGCAGGACCGGCCTTGTCCAGAATTTCGACCCGGTATCCGGATCGGTTAAGGGCTGCGGAAATCAGTTCAAAATGGACCGGTGACATCTGTGGCGCCACCAGGGTATGTCCTTTTTTCATCTCCCGTGTAAAGGGCTTGCGCTCGAGCCGATAGGATTTTCCCGGGACCGGTGCCTTCCCTGTTTTAGCCCGCTCCTCGATGGCTGCCTGCAGGGAACGAATGCGAATGCGGGCAGCCCCCAGGCTGCTCACCTCGTCGATTTTGAGCAGGGTGTACATCTTGCCCGAAGCTTCAAGGATCTCCTGCACCTGGTCCGTGGTGACCGCGTCCAGCCCGCAACCGAACGAGTTCAGCTGGACCATCTCCAGTTCAGGTCTCTGCGCGACATAAGCCGCAGCTTCATACAGCCGGGCATGGTATGTCCATTGATCCACCGACCGGATCGGACGTTCCAGCATCCCCTCGCGAGCGATGCTGTCTTCGGTCAGTACTGCAAATCCGAGATCCGTGATCATATCCGGGATGCCGTGATGCACTTCAGGATCCGCGTGATACGGCCGGCCGGCGAGCACGATGCCGATCTTTCCCTGTGCGCGCAAATCCCGCACCGTCGTTTCACCCATCGCCCGCATGTCTGCGCGGAACCGCGCCTGTTCGGCCATTCCCGCCTGTACCGCCCCGATCGCTTCTTCGTGCGTCACACCCCAGGAGGAAAAGACTTCCGCCAGCTTTTTTGCCAGTACATCCGGCTTATGCATGGGAAGGAAGGGATTCAGATATCTGATATTGCGTTCCCGCAGCACATCCATGTTTGCGCGGACCACCTCGGGATAGGAGGTCACGATCGGACAGTTGTAATGATTTCCCGCGTGCGGGTTTTCTTCCTGTTCGTACGGCAGATCCGGGTAAAAAATCGTTTGGATCCCCTGTTCCACCAGATCGACTATATGCCCGTGGACCAGTTTGGCCGGATAACAAACGCTCTCGCTCGGGATGGTTTCCATCCCCTTCTCGAAGACTGTATGGGTCGAACGGCTCGATAAAAGCACGCGAAACCCCAGACTGGACAGAGTAGTGTGCCAGAATGGATAGTTTTCGTAGAGATTGAGCACGCGCGGTATGCCGATCACGCCTCTGGGAGCCCGATCCGCCGCGAGCGGTTCGTAAGAAAACAACCGTTCATATTTATAATTGAAAAGATTCACGGGATGCATAGAAGAGGGCTGCCTGCCCGCGCCCTTTTCACATCGGTTTCCGGAGATATAGGAGCGGCCGTTGTCAAACCGGGAAACCGTCAACCGGCATTGGTTGGTGCACAAGCGGCAACGCGCGTTTGTCGTATCCATATGAAAGGTTCGCAGCTGATCCTGACTGATCAGTCTGCTCGGAGAACCGTCCGCCCGTTCCCGGGCGATCAAGGCGGCACCAAACGCGCCCATCAGGCCTGCAATACTGGGGCGGATGACTTCACGGCCTGACACCAGTTCAAAACAACGCAGAATCGCATCGTTGAGAAATGTGCCGCCCAAAGCGACGATATGTTCCCCCAACTGGGAAGTATCCCGGATCTTTATCACTTTATAGAGTGCGTTCCGGACGACCGAGTAGGAAAGGCCCGCTGAAATGTCTCCTACTGTTGCGCCTTCTTTTTGCGCCTGTTTCACACGGGAATTCATAAAGACCGTGCACCGCGTGCCGAGGTCCACCGGGCTGGAAGCCTTGACAGCCTCCATCGAAAAAGAATGCGCGTCCATGCCGAGCGTTTCAGCAAAAGTCTGGATAAAGGATCCGCATCCTGACGAACAGGCTTCGTTGAGCATGATGCTGTCGACCACGCCGTTGCGGACGCGCATACACTTCATGTCCTGCCCGCCGATGTCGATGACAAAATCGACGTTCGGCATATAGTGGCGAGCGGCTGTAAAATGCGTCATGGTCTCGATCTCTCCGTCGTCCACACCAAAAGCGGCTTGTATCAAGCCTTCCCCATAGCCGGTTACGCAGGCTCGTGCGATCCAGGCATCCGGACGCATCTGGCAGTACAGGGTGTCCAGAATGTCGCGCGCACACGAGACCGGATTGCCTTTGTTGCCAGCGTAGTAAGTGAAAAATATCCTGGCTTCCTGATCGATCAGGACCGCTTTGGTCGTAGTGCTGCCGGCATCGATACCGAGATAACAGGCACCGCTTAATTTGGAGATGTCCTCGATTTCGACTTCAGCACGCGCGTGACGCGCATCAAAATCCGCCTTTTCAGCAGCGTCGATAAACAGCGGCCGCATACGGCCGACATCCTGCTCCAGGCTGGAGGCGTTTCGGAACCGGTCCGCGATGTCGGAAAGCGGAATCGGATCTCCTTGCGCGAGTTTTGCCGCCCCCAGTGCGACAAAAAGTTGCGCGTCTGGTGGCGTGACAATGGAGGTGGTCTGCGCTGCCAGCGTCCGGATGAACGCATCGCGCAGAGAAGCAAGATAATGAAGCGGACCGCCGAGCAGTACGACATGACCACGGATCGGGCGGCCGCAGGCAAGGCCGGCAATGGTCTGGGTTACTACGGCCTGCAGCACAGATGCTGCCAGATCCGCCCTTGAGGCACCTTCATTCAACAACGGCTGCAGATCGGTTTTCGCAAATACGCCGCACCGGGATGCGATCGGATAGAGTTGGGTGGATTTTGAGGCAAGATGATCCAGACCGGCTGCGTCCGTTTGTAAAAGCTGGGCCATCTGGTCGATAAAAGCGCCTGTTCCCCCTGCGCAGGTTCCGTTCATGCGCTGTTCGGGCACTGGTTTCATATAGGTGATCTTGGCGTCTTCTCCACCCAGTTCGATGATAACATCGGTGTCCGGCAGGAACTCCCGTACTGCTGCTGTTTCCGCGACAACCTCCTGCACAAACGGCACTCCGATTGCGCGGGAAACACCCAGTCCTCCCGATCCGGTCACCGCGACATGCACAGATGTATCGGGGAAAGCCGAGGCAATGTCGTCGAGGCACTTTGCGAGCGAACCCCGGATGTCGGACTGGTGACGCTGATAAATCTGGTGAAGAATGTCCGAACCGGATGTCAAAGCCAACTTGACAGTAGTGGATCCGATGTCCAGACCGAGGGAAAGAAACTTACTCATGCTTTACTACCGATATTCGATGGACGAAACACCGAATGAAACAAAGAGGGCATCGCAACCCGACACCCCCGTTTGAAAGGCTTCCGTATATCGAAGGTCATCCAAACAGATTCATGCGGAACAGCATGGACTCATCGTCGGGATCGTCACATACGATGCTGGCCTTCAAAACTTTACCGCCCTCGATCAGCTTGACAATACCCGCCAGCTGGCTCAGTTTGCTTTTGAGGTTGAAGTGGTCGTTTTCTTCGGTGACCAAATACACATTGCCCTTGCATTTGTCGAGCGCCTCGACGAATTTCTGGACATCAATGTTGTTCATTTCGAATTTTTTACTCATCTCAAATCTCCTTTCATCTTTTCATCTTCCGGTTTGTTTTGTGTTTCAAAGGAATTATATCACGATTGGGTCCCGCTTCCTATTGATTAACCTGTTTTTAAGAAAGCACCTCGTACCCTGCCTCCGACACCGCAGCCGCTAGCAAAGACGGCTCCGTACGTGTGTCGTCATAGACCACTTTGGCAGTGCCTGTTGCCAGATCGACTTCGGCCTGTATCGTACCCGAAACCTCCCTGAGCGCCCTGCTTACCCGCGCGACACAATGAGAACAGCTCATGCCACCTATTTTTACGTTCCAACTCTTTTCCATATGTCTTCCCTCCCAACTACGCGGATTTGAGTTCCGCGATCCAGTTGTTCGGTTTACATGATATCAATAGATTGTTCTGATTGCCGTGACCGGCGTCACAGTTCAACCCTCTGCCGATCCGGGATATACCATAAGAATCATTATTCCAGGCACACGAAAAGGCCACCAGGGATCATTCCCCAGAGACTTCATATGTCGATTTAGCCCCGCCAGTTGCCTATGTACTTGTCTGGAGTTATTTTGAATATGGAAAATGTACTAATGGAAACACTAGTAAAGAACCCAATACGGCTCCGGAACAAGTTAAACGCAAGCAGCAACATTTGGCAGACAGTCAATAAGCATAACAGAGGCAGACGCATTGGTTCTTCAAAACCGGGTTATGTATATTCAGCATGACAAAGATTCGATATCTGGAAGGGAAAATGATGGACTTCAAATTGACGCAGGTGCGGTTGTTGGTCACTGAATACGAGGCGTGTTATTTTTTCTACCGAGATACGCTTGGCCTTCCGATTGGTTTTGAAGATGACATTTATGCCAGTTTCAAGTTGCGAGATGGGATGATAGCCATATATAGTCGTCCGATGATGGCTGAGCATATTGGCACCAGTGATCTGCCGGTAACAGCAGAAAGCCAGGATCGGGTTGTCTTGCAGCTCCAGGTCGATGATATAGAGAAAACCTTGGCCCAATTGCGTGCCAAAGGAGTTGCCATCGTACAGGAACTGACCACCCGATCTGCCTGGGGAGCACGCACGGCGCATGTCCGTGATCCTGATGGGACGCTGATCGAAATTTCCCAATGGCTTGCGTAAACATGGTATCTGCTCACATAGCATGACCAACATCCGGCTGGCATTATCCCGGTTGCAGCGCCTTCCAGGCCACTCGCGGGGGAAAACGACTCTCGGCATATGCTGGTACGTATCAGATACAAAGATCGAGAGTGCCTCTGCAAAAATCGGAGCCAACTGCAACCTAACTGCAACCGACTGACAATGATTATCTCTCCCAAAAACAAAAAAAGCCCGCCCAAGCAAACGTTGAGCGGGTTTTTCTGGTCGGAGTGACTGGACTTGAACCAGCGGCCTCTTGGTCCCGAACCAAGCGCTCTACCACCTGAGCCACACCCCGTCGACAGCATCACTGATTTTAATGAATCCAGGTATGCGTGTCAAGGGAAATCTACGCGTATCGGCGCAAGGTGGTCGTGATCCATCGAATCACCTCGAGGTTCTGCACAAGAGGGTTGTCGGGCCGGCTCTCCTCCGGGGGGCCGGTCAGCGGCATCGGACCGATGTATTCCGACGAGAGTACACCCTGCCAGGCCGATCCTGCCAGTTGGCCGATAATCTTAGCGTACGGGATCGAGCCCTCATGCCAGAGTGTCTTGGGAACGCCCGGTAGTGCCTGCTTGATGTGCATGTGAACTGCGTAAGGGTGGAGAGGCGCCACCTCTTCGGGCAAAAATCCTTGTGCATGAAAGTGGGAATAATCGAGTGTGTAGGCAAGCCCGGGCACTTCGCGGGCCATCCGCAGCGCGTCGGCTGGCCGGGACAGCAGCGATCCGCGATGCGGTTCGACCGAAAACCCGATCCCCTCCTCCTTGGCCGTTCGGATCATGGAGGTCAGCATCCCGCAGGCGCGTCCCCACGTGGCAGCCCTGTCCTCCCCTTGCCCATCCGTTCCGGGTACTCCCATCACATGGGTGAATCCGGCGGAGGCTGCATAGGCGCAAAGACACCGGAAGAATTCCAGCCCGCCCTCTCGCACCTCTGTGTCCGGTTCGGTCGGCGTCACTCCGTTTTCATAAGGAATCGCGCACATGAACAGCTCAATACCTTCGAGCCCGTAACGGTCCAGGCGTGCGCGCATGATCGTGCCGTATCGGACCGGGTCCCGGCGCAATGCGTCGAGGTCGCGCATGTCGTGGCGTACGGCCTCCATCCCCATACTGACCGGCCTTACGCCCGCAAGGGAAGCCAGATGGCAGGCAGTATCCGGATCCAGGCCGGTCAGGCCGAACAGGCAGATACCGGCCCGGATCGCGCCCTTATTCACAGGGGGGTCTCCAACCCGTCCCGGTCAGAGGACGCGTAGATCGCGTCCACCATCCCCATGAGGTTGACAGCCCGCTCCAGTCCGGGGCGAGGGTCCTCTTCACCCCGTATGCATCGGAAAAAATAACGAAACGCGCCGGTATGGGTACTTTCGTTCTGTACGCCGCCCGCCAGCACCGGTTGTGAATCCAGGAGAGTTCCGTCCGCTGCTTCTCCATAGACGGACACCGTGCGGGACAGCGTACCGGCCATGCGCAAGACAATACCCGCTTTGGTTCCATACAACCGGATCACGGTCTCGTCCGGCATGTTGACCCCCACCATTTCGCGGACGGTCAGCACCAATCCCTGCCGCATCCGGAACCAGGCCACCACTGAATCCTCGATGTCCACCGGGGCAGCAGCAGGTTCCGGATGTCCGGAAAGACCTTGCTCCGCGACATCCATCACCAGATACGTCTGGTTCCATCCGGCCGGCTCTTCACGTCCGGCGAAATGCCGGAAGGTACGCGCGCTTACACTCAATGCCGAAGGATTGGAAAGAAGATACAGCACCAGATCCATGCGGTGCGTGGACGAGTCCATGACGACGCCCCCGCCCGCGATTGCTTTGCTGCGATGCCATCCTTTTCGATAAAACCGGCGGATGGTCTTCTGGCACTCCGCCAGGTAGATCTCGCCGAGCTCCCCCCGATCGATCATCCGCCGGACGGCCTGTATATCCGGATAAAAAATCTGATTGGTGCCCGCAACCAGAGGAATGCCGGTTTCGACCGACCTCTCCGCCATACGGCGCATCTCGGATTGGTTCATGGCGGGTGGTTTCTCGAGGTAGACCGGCAGGCCTGCGTCGAGCGCGGTCAGTACCGCGGGTAGATGAGAGACCGGAGGCGTGCAAACATCCACCGCGTCAATCTCGCCTTCGGCGATCATGGCCTCCAGCGTTTCATAATGGCGCGGAACGCCGAGACGTGCTGCGAAGCGTTCCGCACGGCCGGGTGCGATGTCTGCGAACGCCGCGACTTCACCGCCCGCTTCCCGTATGGCGCGCACATGGGTGTCGACGGCAATCCGTCCTGTTCCCAAAATGCCGACCCGGATCGGTTCAGTCCTCATTTGCATCGGGATACGCCTCCGGACCGGTGTTTTCGTAGGTGACCCAACGATACTTGTATACCCCGTCGGTCATCGGTTCCCCGGGATCCGCGAGATGCCACCCCTCCAGATGGTCGAGATCCGGCAGATGGGAATCCGCGCCAAAATCCCCTTCGACCCGCGTCACATGGGCGAGCCGGCAATATCGCAAAAACTGCCGGTATACGCTTTCGCCCCCGATCAGCACGACATCGTCCGGATTTATGCCGGCCAAAGCCTGGAACACTTCGGACCGGGAGTGGCACACTCGGGCGCCCTCCACTAAAAACGTCGGAGACCGGCTGATGATAATGTTCGAGCGATCGGCAAGCGGTTTGCCTTCCGGGAAGGTCTCCAGTGTTTTACGGCCCAGCAAAACTGTTTTCCCCAGGGTCATCCGGCGGAACCGCCGCATATCTTCGCGAATCCGGAACAGCAGTTTGCCCTCCCGGCCGATCCCCCACTTGTCATCCACCGAAACGATCAGCTGCATCTCAAAACCTCCCGTTGCTTTTCAGCGAAGGATCATACCGCCACGGGAATCCGTCCGATTCCACTGCCGTGACGGTAATCCGTCAACTCGAAATGCTCCGCGGTAAACCCGTAAAACCCTGCTTCACCGGGGTCTTTGACCGTAAGAGCAGGTGCGGGAAACGAATCCCGCGTAAGCAGATCCCGGACGATCGGTATGTGCCGGTCGTAGATGTGCGCATCTGCGATGACGTGAACGAGTTCTCCCGGCTGAAGGCCCGATACCCTGGCAAACATGTGGACCAGCGCGGCGTACTGCACAACGTTCCAGTTGTTGGCAGCCAGCATGTCCTGCGAGCGCTGGTTCAGGATCGCATTGAGCCGGTCGCCGGTCACATTGAAGGTCATACTGTACGCGCATGGGTAGAGATTCATCTCATGCAGATCCTCGAAATTATACATATTGGTCAGGATCCTGCGGCTGTAGGGATTGTTTTTCAAGTCGAACAATACCCGGTCGACCTGGTCAAACATCCCCTCCTTAAAACGGAACTTCTTCCCCATCTGATACCCGTATGCCTTGCCGATCGATCCGTCCGGATCGGCCCAGCTGTCCCAGATGTGGCTGTTGAGGTCGTGAATGTTGT
>CAZBKR010000033.1:0-15209 GCA_964492455.1 uncultured Oscillospiraceae bacterium | reverse complement strand
CGATGGGAGTGACCCTCGCGGCCGCGGGTTCCTACCAGTGGTTCCGCAACACCTTCGCGAAATACGAGCGGGAGCAGGCCAGGAGCCAGGGCAAGAGCGCGTTCTATCTGCTCGATCAGGCCGCCAAGGCGACCGCACCCGGCGCGGAAGGACTGCTGTTTCTCCCGTATCTTACCGGTGAGCGCTGCCCGGTCAACGACCCCGACGCGCGCGGCGCGTTTTTGGGGATCACGTCCATTCATGAACTCGGACACTTCTCCCGCGCGGTCATGGAAGGCGTCGCCTTCTCGCTGCGGCAGGTCTATGATCTGATTGTCAGTGTCAATCCCGGCCTGGTCGAACACGGTGAGGTGATCCTCGCAGGCGGCGGGGCGGTCTCTCCGGTCTGGCGTCAGATTTTCGCGGATGTGTTCAACCTCCCGGTCCGCACAGTATACGGCAGTGCCGAGGGCGGCAGCTTTGGCGCCGCGCTGGTCGCGGGGGTCACCGCGGGCATCTGGTCTTCGCTGGCGGACACCGTGCCCCTGATCAAGCCCGAGAGTGAAACCGCGCCCCGTCCGGAATTCGTCCCGGTGTACGCCGCCGCCTACGCAAAATACGTCAAGATGTACGACGCGCTCAAGTGGAGCTTCGGCGCATAAAGCGCCTGGCATATCAGAGAGGAGAATCCATGGCCATGACCAACATTCCAACCGTCAAACTGGGACTTATTGCGGTCAGCCGCGACTGTTTCCCGATCACCCTGTCCGAGGCACGCCGCCAGGCAGTCGCCGAGGCCTTCACCCGTGCGGGCGGCGAGATTTACGTCAGCCCGGTCGCGGTGGAAAATGAGAACGACGCCGTCCGGGCACTGGCCGATGTCAACGCGGCCGGCTGCAACGCGCTCGTCGTGTTCCTCGGCAACTTCGGCCCCGAGGCCCCCGAGACCATCATCGGCCAGCGCTTCGCCGGCCCGACGATGTTCCTTGCCGCCGCCGAAGACAACGGCAAAGACCTGTTCAACGAGCGCGGAGACGCCTACTGCGGCATGCTCAACTGCTCGTACAACCTCGGACTGCGCCGGATCCGGGCCTTCATCCCCGAGTACCCGGTCGGTACCGCAACCGAGGTCGCGGCCATGATCGCGGAGTTCCTCCCGGTCGCCCGCACCCTGATCGGTCTGTCCAGGCTCAAGATCTTCTCCTTTGGTCCCCGTCCGCAGGACTTCTTTGCCTGCAACGCTCCGATCCAGCCGCTGTACGACCTGGGGGTCGAGATTCAGGAAAACTCCGAGCTCGATCTGCTGGCATCCTACCGCGAGCACGCCGACGATCCCCGCATTCCGGGCATTGTGGCCGAAATGGCCGCGGAACTCGGCATGGACGGCAACCAGTATCCCGAGCTGCTCCCCCGTATGGCTCAGCACGAAATCACGCTGCTGGACTGGGCGGAAGCCAACAAGGGCTCCCGCGAGTACTATGTGTTTGCCAACAAGTGCTGGCCGGCGTTCCCCAAAGAGTTCTCTTTCATGCCCTGCTATGTCAACTCCCGGCTCGCCTCCCGCGGTATCCCGGTGAGCTGCGAAGTCGACATCTACGGCGCTCTGTCCGAGTACATCGGCGCCTGTGTCACCGAAGACGCAGTCACGCTGCTGGACATCAACAACACCGTCCCGGGCGACATCTTCCAGGAGGACATCAAGGCCAAATATCCGCAGTACACCCTGCGCGATATGTTCATGGGATTCCACTGCGGCAACACCCCGATCTGCAAGCTCAAAAAGGGCGGGATCAAGTATCAGCTCATCATGAACCGCCTGATGGAAGCCGGCGGTGAGCCGGACTTCACCCGCGGTACGCTGGAAGGCGACATGGCACCTTCCGACGTGACGTTCTACCGTCTGCAGGGCAACGCCGAGGGCAAACTGACCGCCTACATCGCGGAAGGCGAGATCCTGGACGTTCCGACCCGTTCGTTCGGCGGCATCGGCATCGTCGCGATTCCCGAAATGGCGCGGTTCTACCGTCACGTCCTGATCCAGAAACGGTATCCGCATCACGGCGCGCTCGCGTTCGCCAAAGTCGGACGTGCCCTGTTCTCGATCTTTACGTTCCTCGGCGTCCAGGACATCGGCTACAACCAGCCCAAAGGAACCCTCTACCCGAGCGAGAATCCTTTCGCGTAAAACAGGTCCCTGTACAAAAGCCGGGAGGTCGCCTGCTGAAGGCGGCCTCCTTTCTTTTTGCCAAAACAAAAAGCACGCATGACCGATATGTGAATCTTTCAAGGGTATAATAAACGATAAAAACACAGCCGCTTCCGCTATTCATCGCAGGTACGACATGTTTCGGAAGGTGATCATCGGGATCGCAGTTCTCTATCTGGCCAGTGTCCTGGTTGCCTCCGGGTACACCCTTTTTACCGTGCAGCGGGAAGTCCGGGGGCTGCTGGTGGAAAAATACCGGGAGCATTTCCGGACATCATCTGCTTTGATCAGCAGCTTTTTTGCAGAGATTCAATCGGATTTGCTGACCCTGGCGGATCACGAATGGGTACGCACGCGGGACGACAGGCTTTTCACCTCTTTTCTGGAAGCGGACGAAGATACATTCCAATACCACTATAGCGAGGCCGAGCAGGACATCATCAACCTGTTTTCCACCTACCGGACCCGTCACCCCAACGTAGCTTCGGTTTACATGGGCCGGTCCAACGGAGCATTCGTCCGTTCCCACCCGCGCACGCGCCCTACACGATACGATCCAAGGGAGCGTCCCTGGTATATCGCTGCACTGGACGCAGGCGGACAACCCGTCCTGGTGGACGCCTATCCATCCGTCACCAGCAACGATGTCAATATCGGATGTGCTGTGGCATTGATCGATGACGGGGGACAGACATTCGGAGTGGTCGGCATGGATGTGACCTTGCATCGTCTCTCGGAAGAGATGGGAAAGGCAGAATTGACTTACAACGGCAGTATGGAGCTTGTTGACGCGAGGGGCATCATCATCGTTTCCTCGGACGCATCGCGGTTGAACACGGTTTATGACACGGACAGCGGGTATGAGGGAGAAATGGCACATGGAGACATCCTGCTGGCAAAGAACGGTTTCTATTACCGGCTCACCAGCCCGTCTGTCATACCGGAGGGTACCTGGGTGGCTTACGCTCCGATCCGTGAAGTGGAAAAGCAGATCTGGGAGTCACTCACATCGCGGATCCTGTTCAGTGCGGCGATTCTGGTGCTGATGGTGGTCTGGAGTGCATTGCTGGTCGACCATCAGGTGACCCGGCCTCTCCGGGCTATGCATGTTGTGCTCCGCGATGCCCGGAAAAGCGGCAGACAGGAACCGATGAATGTCCCCGCACTCGGCGTGCTTGCAACGTTCCAGGAAGAATACAACCGGCTGGTCGATCAGATCGATCGCGATGAACAGGAACTAACGAATGCGAAGCGGCTGACCATTTCCAGCCTGACAACGCTGTCGAGAATCCGTGATAATGAAAGCGGACTCCACCTGACACGAACCTCCAAATTTGTGGAGATGATCGCGAATGCCTTCAACGATGCAAACGGGAAAGAAATCATCCCGGTGCACAAAATCGACCTGATGGCGCAGTGTGCCCCGTTGCATGACATCGGGAAGGTGGCAATTCCGGATGAGATTCTCCTGAAACCCGGTCCACTGACACCTGAAGAATACGAAGTGATGAAAAAACATCCCGCTTATGGAAGAGAGACTTTGATCACGGAAGACACGGGACTCGGCGACAGGGAGTTTATGGATACCGCTGTGAACGTCGTTTACCGTCATCACGAGAAATGGGACGGCTCAGGGTATCCGGAGGGACTCGCGGGCAATGAAATCCCGATTGAGGCGCGGATCATGGCCATCGCGGATGCCTATGACGCGATCACCTCCAAGCGCGTGTACAAAGACGCCTATCCGCATGAGAAAGCATTGAAAATCCTGCAGCAGGACGCGGGGACACATTTTGATCCTGCTCTGGTGCAGGCATTTCTGCGTGTAGAGCAGGACATCCATGCTGTCGCGGAGTTGTATCGGGATCCATGAATTCCAACAGCATCGGGGACATCAAAAAGGGGCCGTGCGGCCCCTCTCAGCGTAACGCCCGTACCATTTCCCTTACTCGCCTTCGTCCGTCGCGTCCAGTCGGGCAGGCGGTGCAGGTGTCACAGGGGGGGGAGTGGCCGGAATCACGGGCGAGGAAGAAGCGGTCCGGGCGGAGGGTTTGGTCTGGCGGGGGCGAATGCCAAACCGGTACCCTTTGTCCCGCAGTTCTTTGATCTCCGGATACTGGCGCAGGCTTTTCCGCTCGGTGTGGATACCGGTCTGTACCAGATGTCCCGCGGCCAGACCTCCGAGCATCAATCCGGCGGACAGCCCGACCCAGATGCCTGTATACAGCGGATCCAGCCAGTGAAGAACGACTGCGATCGCCGACAGAATCAATGAAATCCCGGCCAGCGCTGCAAATCCGCGCGCCCCTTTGGCGAGGCGATGCCGGCGGTGACAGTCTCCGCAGCGGGGAATCCCGACGTGGCGGACATTGTAGGCGACCTTGGTCTGGTCGTAGGACTTGAGCGCGTCCACGTCGCCGTTCAGATTGGTTTCGAGCATATGGTTGGCTTCCGCGGGGCGGACCGAGCAATACCAGCAAGCCATGTCAGTACCTCCTTGCATTGAGGGCTGGACGATCTCACATCGTCACAGAATCAACGGCCGGGTCGGACGATGATCTTTATACCTGTATGTATAGGATACACCAAGGTTCGCGCAGACAGGTCGTATCAGGGGGACGTATTTACCAGGTTCCTTCCGGCTGCCTGTTTCTGCGCAGACGCCGGATTCCCGCGGCGGCCAGCCAGAGCAGCCAGGGCACCAGCAGCGCGAACTTGAGCCAGGTAAAGATTCCGGCCGCCCGCACCAGTCCCCCGGAAAGGGAAGGATGCTGCGCGATCAGGATGAAGAACGCGGTGTCCTCCAGCAGATCGAATCCCGCGCGTGCCAGGCAGAAAGCGGTCATGATCCGTGTGAACGCCTGCATGCCGGATCTGCGCGCCAATCCCCGGGTGATTGCCACCTGGAGCCAGGCAAACGACGCGATAAACACCAGATCGATCAGCAGAAAACGCTGGTAGAACAACCGGCCCTCCGGTCCCAGATTCGTCAACAGGGCGGCTGCGTCCTCGGGCGTGTATCCCGGCCGCAGGTCGAGTGGTGCATCCCCTCCGCTCAGACGGGCGATCCCGATCGATCCAAAGGCATCGCTGCCCATGGCAAGCCATGTGCCAATACAGACCAGCGCGCACAAGAGTGTCACAAATAGCCAGAGTCGTTGCTGTCGGTTCGACATCCTTCTCTCCTGTTGCGGGGCAGCCGGTTGCGCCGTGTGCCCGGTTCTATGCAAAATGCCGAACGGAATCCGGTTACCTGTATTGTAACCCAGTCAGTGGGAGATGGAATTTGAAGTGATTCGGCAGGTGGAACGGGTTTTTGTTTTCTTTATTCGGGGTTTACCCGCCGGAGCTCCAGGTGGTATCATAAACCTACATAGCAAACGACAGCGCAGGCCGCCCGCAAGGGCGTGAAAAAGGAACGCGGTGTGAATCCGCGGCAGCCCCCGCTACTGTAAGGAGGACGAACCGCCCGGCACAAGTATTGTGCCACATGCCACTGGGAAACCGGGAAGGCAGGGCGGTGAGGATGATTCCGAGCCAGGAGACTTGCCCGCATCGTCGGTTGTGCCGTGTCTTTCGGTGGGAAAGACGGCATGTTTTTTATGCCTCTCCATCCCTGCCGGCAAATGGGTCGTCCCCGTGGTACACAAGCGCCAGTACGGTGTGTTGCTTCGGGAGCGGCAACGAACATGCCAAAGGCATGAATGCGTTCGTGCCAAGGTACTGACAGAAGGAGGCGTCCATGCACTTATTACACCGAACCACCCTTAACGCCACGAAATCCCGCACAGCACTGCCTGCCGCATTTTTGGCCTTACTGCTGGCTTTGTCACTCCCGTTGCTGCCCGCTTTAGGGAGTCTGGTCGCCGCGCTGCCCGAGACCGTGACCGTCTCGCTGATAGATACGGACGCGTCGATCCTCGCAACCGCGGAGCTGGAAATCTCGACACTTTCGTTCGCGCTGGATCCTTATGTGCCGGGGGCTGTAACGGATCTGTCGGATTTGACCCCGTCTGCACTGCACGCCTTGATCGCTCTGCTGGAGAATGCCGGTCACGACGCGACCGATCCGTCTGTTTTGTCTGCGGTGGACAGTGCGTACGGGGTGTATGTCGATTCGATTCTGGGCAGTACCGCACCGATGTACTGGACCTTTCGGGTCGATGGCACCGATTCCTGGGTCGGGGTGTTCGATCACAAGCTGACAGCTGGTGAGGACATCGCTTTTGTCAAGACCGAATACATTCCCGCACCGACTCCCGAGCCCGGCTTTGTGCACCCGGCGTCCGGATTGCCGTTGCAGCCGGTGGATGTGGATGGGGCACTGGGAGTCATCGCCGCGGCCTTTGCAGGGACTTCCTCCGACTGGCAGGTTCTCGATATGGCACGGTACGGACTTGCGGATCAGACCGGGCGGGATGCCTGGTTGTCGGCTGCCTATGATCGTTTGACCGCCCGGCGGGTCTCTGCCACCGATCTCGAGTTGACCGCACTGATCCTGACCGGACTGGGAATCGACGCCCGCAGTATTGTAGTGGACGGAATGTCTATGGATCTGACGGCGCGGATCGCCTCCACCCCCGGACTGGACACTTATGGCCTCATCTTCGGGTTGGCCGCCTTCGACAGCGCGGGATATCCGGATAGTACCGGGGCCTCCAATACACGTGCTTCGATGGTGCAGGGGCTGCTGGATGCCCGTCTGCCAGACGGCGGTTGGAGCTGGGCCCCGACCGAGGCCATGAGTGATACAGATACCACTGCGATGGCGATCTCTGTGCTGGCCCGTTATGCGGCCGACAATCCGGATGTAGCCGCAGCGCTTACTGCCGCGCTGGACCTCCTGTCTTCCTGGCAGGCCCCGGACGGAACCATGGGGAGCAGCAATGCGACTGCGATGATGCTGATCGCACTGGCTGCAACCGGTGTAGACGGGGAAAGCGACGCCCGGTTTGTCAAAGCGGACGGTAACCTGCTCAGCGGGCTGTTCCGTTATCGCACTGTGGACGGACGGTTTGGGTATAAATCCATTGAATATGACGCATTCGCGACCGAACAGGCCTTCCGCGCGTTGATTGTCTACAGGGAACTGCGGGCAGAGGGCGGCACCCCGTCTCCCTATGTCTTTGCCGGCACGCCCGCGACACTGGAAACCGGTGTTGTCCTGCCCGGCGGGGAGCCTGTGGCAGACACAGGAGAAGCGGAGGTCTGGCACAACGCGATCGGAGCGACATTGCTGTCCGCCGTGCTCGCGGCGGTGCTGACGCTGCCTTCGCTCCGCAGGCGGACCGAAGAGGAGTGAGAACAGTGTCCACCAGAAGATCCGGTATAGCATTTCCTCACAGAGAGACTGCCAGGACGGCTGCAGTGATCGCAGTCGTACTGGTGATGTCGCTCTTGTCGATGGCCGGATGCGCGTCTCCCGGATTGTCCGGACATACGACGGCGGCTGACCCCCGCACGACCTCGGTTTCACAGACGGAAGGCTCCGGCTCTTCTTCCGCGACCGGGCCGCAGAGTTCGATGACGACGTCCGGCACCTCTTTGACTTCGCCTGCCACAGGTAGCGGGGGCTCCTCTTCGGTTGTGCCGACTACGGGCAGCGGCTTGCCCGCTGTTACTTCCGCACCGACCGGTACCCCATCGACCTCCACACCGGCTGCCACGCCTTCTTCCTCTGCCACCCGTCCGGTGGAAACCACAGTCGTCACGGTTGTCGTGTCGGTCGTCTGTCATACCGCTGTGGCGCGGGTCCGGGCCGGCGAGGTACCTCCCGACGGCTTGGAGTTGCCGCCCGACGGGATCATCCTTGCCCCCGTACAGATTTCCCTCCAGCCAGGGGACACCGCGCTCACAGTGCTGGTCCGCGCCGTTGCCGCAGCCAATCCGCGCTATGGTGAAGACAACGTGCTGGTCAAGGGAGGAAATTACATCGAGGGCATCGGGAACGACGCGATGCCGCTCCCGTTGTACGAGAAGGACTTCGGATCCGAAAGCGGCTGGCTCTACTACATCGACGGAGCGTATGTGTCAGTGGGGGCTTCCACGCGGGTTCTCCAACCCGGCGAGTCTGTGGCGTGGCAATACACCTGCGCATCCGGAAGAGATCTGGAGTAAAGGGGAGGGAGGGCGAACAAATGCGGGAAAGCGCGTTTCACCGGTGTCATCCGGCGGTCAATTTTCTCTATTTTCTGATCGCGGCGGGGACTGCCATGCTGTTTTCGCACCCGGTTTATCTCGGGATCGGAGCGGTCGTGGCACTCGTTTGGCTTGGGCTTTTGCGCGGCCGGCGCGGACTGTCATCAGCCCTGCGTCTTGCGATCCCGCTGTCCTTGCTGGTCGTGGTGCTTTCGCCGCTCGCGAATGCGCGCGGACGGGACATTCTGTTTCGCTTGTTCGGGCGTCCAATCACCCTCCAGGCGGTTCAGGCCGCTATGCTTTCAGCCGCGATGCTCTTTCTCGTTATTTTATGGTTTTCACTCTATGCGGCCGTCATGACATCCGACCGGTTTCTCACATTGTTCGGACGGATGGCGCCGTCCGCTTCCCTGCTCGTCAGTATGACGCTTCGGCTCATCCCCGCGATGCAGGAACGGCTGACCGTGATCCGGCAGGCACGCCGGGGACTGATGGGGGAGCCTGAACCCGGACGGGCATTCCGGGACCGCATCCGGGAGGGCCTGTACGCGATGACCACCCTGATGACCTGGTCCATGGAAGGTTCGATTGCCACCGCGGACGCGATGAAAGCGCGCGGATACGGGGCGGGCCGCAGGACCACCTTTTCCCTCAGCCGGTTCGGCCGGACAGACGCGCGCGTCCTGGCACTGCTGTTCGTGCTGTTCGCGGTGGTGACCGCAGCACACTTTACCGGCGGTACCGGATTTGCGCTGTACCCCAAATCGGAAACGATCCGAACGGACCTTCCCGCACTGGGTTCCTATATTTCATATGCGGCGCTGTTGGCCATTCCCCTATGGATGGAGATCGAGGAAAAACTGCTATGGCGCTGATGCAGATACAACAGCTGAGCTTTACCTATCCCGGTGCGGCGCGACCCGCGCTGGCGGACATTTCGCTTGAAATCGAAAAGGGCGGATTTATTGTACTGTGCGGAACGACCGGTAGTGGAAAAAGCACTTTGCTGCGGCACCTCAAACCGGAACTGACACCACACGGCCGCAGACAGGGCGAAGTCCTTTACCGCGGTGATGCGCTGTCACAGCTGTTACCGGCGGATTCCGCTTCTCTCGTGGGATATGTGATGCAGGACCCGGACGCCCAGATCGTGACCGATACGGTTTGGCATGAACTGGCGTTCGGACTGGAAAACCTCGGGTATGAAACCGGTGTGATCCGGCGGCGGGTCGCGGAAATGGCGAGCTTTTTTGGCATCGAAGCCTGGTTCCGGCGCGCGTGCTCCACGCTGTCTTCCGGGCAGAAACAGACGCTCGCGCTGGCCTCGGTCATGGCGATGCAGCCCGAGCTTCTGATTCTGGACGAACCGACCGCTCAGCTGGATCCGATCGCGGCCCACGAATTTCTAGGATTGCTGGAGCGGATCCACCGGGAAATCGGAACCACGGTCGTGATCGCGGAACACCGGCTGGAAGAAACGTTACCGCTGGCGGACCTGGCAGTTGTCATGGATACCGGTGAGATCGTATGTGCCGCACCTCCCGGCCGGATCGGGCTGTTGCTTCCGCAGGCTTCGGTCGGGCGGGGAGAGGCGCTGCGCCGCATGACCGCGGGGCTGCCGGCCGCGACCCGGGTCGCCATGACCGCGCGGGAGTGGGGAGAACGCCCCGGAGAAACCGACCCGGCGGAAACGTTGCCGCTGACCCCGCGGGATGGATATGCCTGGCTTGCGGCGCACCCCTTGCCTGCCGAACGCAAACCCGTCGGAGAAACTGTGGACAAGAACGGTTCCGTTTCCGGTGTAAAAAAACAGCGGCCGGTCCTGTCCGCGCGTGAGGTCTGGTTCCGTTACAATCGGGACGATGCCGACATCCTGCGCGGACTGTCCATCGACTTGTACTCCGGAGAAATACATGCGGTTCTCGGCGGGAACGGTACTGGTAAATCTACGTTGCTGTCCCTGCTGCGCGGTCTGCTGCATGCCCGGAGAGGAAGAGTGGTATCCGCGTACGGCTTGGAGAAGCCGTCCGTGACCTGTGGGCGCAGGTCCGGTGTCGTTTTGCTCGGTGCCGACCCCCGTGCGCTTTTTGTACATGAAACCGTCCGCCGGGAGTTGACGGAAACCGCACCCGAACATACGGGAACCCTGGAGCAGCTGGTTCGCGCTTTCGGACTGGACGCTTTGCTCGACCGGCATCCGATGGATCTGAGCAGTGGCGAGGGGCAGAAAGTCGCGCTTGCGATGGCGCTTTCCAGGGATCCGGATGTGCTGTTGCTGGACGAGCCGACACGCGGACTGGATCCCGCCGCCCGGGAGACCCTGCAAGGTATCCTGCGTGGATTGGCACAAGAGGGGCGGGCGGTTCTGATGGTCACTCACGATGTAGAGTTCGCAGCCACCGCCGCCGATACCTGCTCGCTCCTGTTTGACGGAGAGATCGTATCGAGCGGTCCACCGGCCGCCTTTTTTGCCGGCAACCGTTTCTACACGACCGCCGCCAACCGGATGGCGCGCGCCTGGCGACCCGAAATTGTGACGGTCGAGGACCTGCTCACCTGCTGGGGGATCGCCCCGGCTGACCCGGAGGCCGTTTCACGCGGTTCGGGAGGCTTGCAGTGAAACCGCACCGGCTTCGTGCGCTGCGCTACATCGCAGCCGCGCTGGTTCCGGCCGTTCTCGCCGCGTCCGCTTTTGTCGGCCAGAAGAGCCCGGCGGTACTGTCCGCTTTTTTCCTGCTGCTTTCAATGGCTCCGTTTTTTCTCCGGTTTGAACGTTCCCGTCCACAGGCACGCACGATTGTTCCGCTCGCGATGCTCGCCTCGATTGCCGTGATCGGTCGTGTGGCGTTCGCGTTTGCTCCTAATTTCAAACCAACCACCGCGATCGTGATGGTGGCTGGTTTCTGTTTCGGCCCCTCTGCCGGTTTTCTCACGGGATCGGTCACGGCGCTTGCCTCCAATTTCTTTTTCGGGCAGGGTGCCTGGACCCCCTGGCAGATGGCGGCCTGGGGACTGACCGGTCTGCTGGCGGGATGGTTCCAGCCTACGAGAACGGTGCGTTCTCCGCTGGCGCTTGCCGGACTGGGCGCGGGTGCTTCGCTCCTCTACGGGTTGATCATGAATCTGTGGCATGTGATAGGATTCGTCCGGCCGTTGACCGGTGCGACGGTGCTGGCCGCCTATGTCGCGGGGTTGCCCTTCGACCTGGCGCATGCCGCCTCCACCGCTGTATTTTTGCTGACGCTCGGGCGTCCCTGGATTGCCCGCATCGACCGGATCCGCCGAAAATACGGGCTGGATGCCCAAATTGACACAGTATGACGGCGAGTCTAAAATGAGGATGCCGCGCGTGTGGCTAAGGCCACTCGTGTGGCTAAGGCCACTCGTGTGGCTAAGGCCACTCGTGTGGCTAAGTAAGGCCACGTGTGTGGCTATGGCCGCCTGGGCGGCACATCCAATCGATTGGGCTGGCAACAGCCGGAGAGGAGGCCGCCATGCTGGAAATCTTTGCGACCCGGATGGAAACGGCGGGCACCCGCACGATTCCCCGTCTCGAACATGTGGACCGGATTGAACGGGACTGCTGGATCAACATGGTCGCTCCCACTGAAGAGGAGATCGCCCTGGTCCGTGAGCATCTCGCATTGCCCCCCGAGTTCATCGGTTATTCGCTGGACGAGAATGAACGCCCCCTGATCGACTACGACGAGGACACCGGCTGTATCCTCATCATCGTGGATCTGCCGACAGCGCGCACCGAATCCGGCCGTCCCAAGTATGAAACCTCTCCGGTCGGTATCCTGCTGGCGGATCATGCCATCGTCACCATCGCGACGCGCACTTTTCCTACACTGGACGCGTTTCGCCAAAACCAGGTGCGCGACTTCCGGGTTGATTACCGCACGCGGTTTACCCTGCAGCTCATGTACAACGGCGCCAAGGATTACCTTCGCACCTTGTTGACGATCGATAAAACAATCGAAGACGCGGAACGCAAGCTCAACCGCTCGGTCAGCAATCAGGACCTGTTCGCGCTGATGCAGCTCGGCAAGACCCTGGTCTATTACTCCACCTCACTGAAAGCCAACCTGACTGTGCTGGAACGCCTGAGCCGCAGCCGTACCGTCAAGCAATACGAGGAAGACGCCGATCTGCTCGAAGACGTCATGATCGAAACCCGCCAGGCGATCGAGATGACGCAGATTTACACCTCGATCATCAACGGCACAATGGACGCCTATGCCTCGATCATTTCCAACAATCTCAACATCGTCATGAAATTCATGGCTGCCATGACCATCGCACTCACCGTCCCGACGTTGATCACAAGCTTTTTTGGCCAAAATGTCACATTCCCGTTCGACCCTGGATTCTTGTCCAACCCCGCGCCGTTCCTGATCACGCTTGGCTTGATCGCCGGTGCAACCACACTTGTCATCTGGTGGCTCAACCGGCGCGGATTTTTCTAGCACCTTCTGAAAGGACGTCATTCCCGTGCGCGCTCAAAAACAAACCCCTTCCGATGCGTCTGCTCATGTCAGACGGGCCGGCCGGCTGGACCAGGTCTTTTACATCCTGGTTCCGATCGTCTTGCTGGTTGTCTTTACACTGGCCTGGTCCTCATTCCGGATCCACACACCTGTCGTGACAGTGTCCACAGGAGACTATCTTCCCCGGCATCTGCATGACGGATCGGTTCTGGTACAGCGGTTCACGTCACCCGGCGGGAGGTTGGGTTCGATCGGACTCTCGTTTGAACGGGGGAGTCCCGCGGAGGAAACCTACGATATTGAAATCGCGGTCCGCATCCATGAGACCGATCTGGGTGGCCGTATCCTCGATCCGGCCAATCCGCTGTATCAGAAGACGCTCACTGGCGCAGACATCCGCACATTCGCTGACACAACCCTCGTGACCCGATCGCTGCGCGTGGCACCGGGCGCTTCGCTTGCCATCGAGGTGGAAGCGGTCCGTGTCCCCGACGAAGCCCGGCTGGCAATCCGCACCGCGGGGGCTCCGGAGGGCGGGCTGGTCGAGAACGGCATCCGGCGGCAGACACTGGCGCTGTATACCGCGATGACCTATACCCGATTCGACGCACTTTCGTTCGGCGGCGCGCTGGCGTTGGCGGTTCTGGTGCTTTTGATTGCCTGCGGCGCGCTCAAACCGCTCGACCGCTGGGCTGCGCGGGCCCGGTTTTGGCCTCTTTTTTTCTACCCTATCCTCCTGATTCCGATCGCGGAGTTGCTCAATACGCTCAATACAGATCTTTTACTGCCGCCGATTATTATTGTGCTCACCTATCTGCTTGTTCTCGGCGTCGTCTTTTTATTCTTTTTCCTTACCCGTCATGTGGTGGTCGCGATTTTTCTCTCGGATGTGTTGCTGATTACACTGGCATCGGTCAACCATTCTAAAATCTACTTCCGGGGGGATCCTCTGTTTGCGGGAGACCTGCTGCTGGCGGGCGAAGCGGTGACCAGTCTAAAGGATCTGCACTTTCAGGTATCTGTCCGCATGCTCTTTGCGGTGCTGCTGTTGCTGCTGACACTTCTTGTGTTCCGCAGAACCAAATGGCGGCCGGCCTTCACCTGGCGCATGCCCGCGCTGGCCGGCGGCACCGCGGTTATGCTGGCGGCCTACGGGTGGCTGGTTCTGTGCAACCCCGCTGTGATGCAGGACGGATTCGGGATCAATCGTTATGCCTGGAACCAGATGACAAACTACAAAAAGAACGGTTTTCTGCTTTCTTTCACCGGCAGTATCGCCAACCTCTCGATCGATATCCCATCCTATATCCAGCCGGGTCTGGCCGGAATCTACGAGGTGCCCCCGCCTGTGGACGAGGAGCCGGATATCGAGACGAAACCTCACATCATCGTGGTCATGAGCGAGTCCTACACGGACTTTCGTTCCATCCGGGATCTTCCGCTCACTGAACCGGTCATGCCCTATTTCGACAGTCTGATGGCGCGCGACGATGTCGTATCGGGTGATTTGCTGGTATCGATCTTTGGCGGCGGCACCTGCAACACCGAGTTTGAGTTCCTGACCGGCGGGTCGATGCTGTTCCTGCAGGACGGAGTCATCCCCTACAGCAGCTATATGAAGCGCCCGACCCATTCAATCTGCTCTCTGTTGAAAGAACAGGGATACCGGAATGTCGCGGTCCACCCCTATATCCGCACCTTCTGGGATCGCCACACCGTTTATCCCAACCTCGGATTCGACGAATTCATCAGCATGGAGGGATTCGAGGATCCCGAAATCGTCCGTTCGTTTATCAGCGACCGCTCCTGCTTTGAACGGATCGTTGAAGAGTTCGAAAAGACTGGAGACGACGAACGTCTTTTCCTGTATGCGGTGACGATGCAGAATCATTTCCCGTATTATGTCGACGAAGACCGGCTGGGCGGCATCCAGTACCATATACAGCTCAACGGACTCACCAACATGGAATCCGCAGAAATGTATTTCAGTCTGCTGCGGCAGAGCGACGACGCACTGCGCTATCTGATCAGGTATTTTGAATCGCAGGATGAGCCCGTGATCCTGGTGTTTTTCGGGGATCACCTGCCGGGCAACAACCAGGAACTCATGCCTTTCTACGAATACCTGTTTGACGGAGAAATTGCCAATCTGAATCTGGTTCAAACCCGGCAGATGTACGAGACGCCGTTTTTTGTCTGGTCCAACACCGTCGATCTACCCAGACAGGAGATCGAGATCATCAGCCCGAACCTATTGGGGGCGTATGTGCTGGATGCCGCGGGGGTCCGGATGTCACCCTACTTTGAATATGTGAACGGTCTGCGCAGCGCGGTGTCCGCCATCAACAGCAAAACCATCATCGATACCGCCAACCGCGCCTATGACCGCACCAACC
>CAZBKR010000032.1:0-15304 GCA_964492455.1 uncultured Oscillospiraceae bacterium | reverse complement strand
TCCGACTCCTGGGCTCGTATGAAGCGGATGCAGGGGCACGAGATCTTCCAGCCGATGGGGTTTGACGCGTTCGGCCTGCCTGCCGAGAACTACGCGATCCGGACCGGCGTTCATCCCAAGGACAGCACCCTCCAGAACATCGAGGTGATGGAGCAGCAGCTGCGCCGGATGGGCGGGATGTTCGCGTGGGACTATGAAATCGCCACCTGTCTGCCGGAATATTACCGCTGGAACCAGTGGCTGTTCCTGCAGCTGTACAAGCACGGACTGGCCTACCGCAGCAACGCCCCGGTCAACTGGTGCCCCCAGTGCAATACCGTCCTTGCCAACGAGCAGGTCGACGACGGCGCGTGCGAGCGGTGCGGGACGCAGGTCACACGCAAGAATCTGACCCAGTGGTTTTTCCGCATCACCGCTTATGCCCAGGAGCTGCTGGACCAGCTGCCTGCGCTGGACTGGCCGGAAAAGACCAAGAAGATCCAGACCAACTGGATCGGACGTTCGGAAGGTGCGGAACTCGTGTTCGGTGCCGTCCGGAACGGCCGTCCGCTGGTCGACGCGGCCGGAGAGCCGGTATCCCTTAGGGTCTTCACCACCCGCGCGGACACGCTCATGGGCGTGACGTATGTGGTCGTCGCCCCGGAAAGCGAACTCTGCGAGCTGCTCACCACCCCCGACCGCGCCGCGGAGGTGGCCGCCTACCGCGAGGCCGCGCGCGCCGCGACCGACATCGAGCGGATGTCGACCGTGCGGGAAAAGACCGGTGTGTTCACCGGTTCCTACGCGGTCCATCCCGTGACGGGCGAACAGGTGCCGGTCTGGGCGGCCGACTATGTCATCGCGGGGTACGGCACCGGCGTCGTGATGGCCGTCCCCGCACACGACGAGCGCGACTACGACTTTGCCATCCGGTACAACCTGCCGATCCGTCGCGTGATCGCTTCCGCGGACGGCTCGCCCGACGACCTCCCCTTTGTCGAATACGGGGTGCTGGTGGAAAGCGGCAACTATGACGGACTCTCCTCCCCGGATGCGATCAACGCGATCGTCGCGGATCTGGCGGTATCCGGCAAGGGCGAGCTCAAAATCAACTACCGGCTGCGCGACTGGCTGGTCTCCCGGCAGCGGTACTGGGGCACCCCCATTCCGGTCATCCACTGCGAGCACTGCGGTGTGGTGCCGGTGCCCGAGGAGCAGCTCCCGGTGGAACTGCCCTACGACGTGGAGTTCCGCCCGGACGGAGAATCCCCGCTCGCCAAGTGCGCCTCGTTTATGGAGACGGTCTGTCCGGTCTGCGGCAAACCCGCGCGCCGGGATCCCGACACGCTCGACACCTTTGTCTGCTCTTCCTGGTACCAGTTCCGGTACACCGATCCGCACAATGACCGGGAAGCATTCGGCAGAGAGGTCGTCGACCGGATGTGCCCCGTGGACAAATACATCGGGGGTGCGGAGCATGCCGCGATGCACCTGCTGTACGCCCGGTTTATCACCAAGGCGCTCCGGGACATGGGGTATCTTTCCTTTGACGAGCCCTTCCGCTCGCTGGTCCACCAGGGCACCATTCTCGGTCCGGACGGCCAGAAAATGTCCAAATCCAAAGGCAACACGATCAATCCGGACGAGTACATCTCCCGCTACGGATCAGACGTGTTCCGTACCTTCCTCGCCTTCGGGTTCGCCTATACGGAAGGCGGGCCGTGGAGCGACGACGGGGTCCGGGCTGTCGCCAAGTTCATCTCGAGGATTGAAAAACTGGTCGAGGACACCCTTCCCCTGCGGCAGGGCACGCCGTCCTCCCTTTCCATGGGACAGGCTGAAAAGGAGCTGCGCTTCGTCCGTCACCACGCGATCCGCTCGGTCACGACCGATGCAGACCGGTTCCAGTTCAACACCTCGATCGCGCGGTTGATGGAACTGCTGAACGCGATCCAGAAGTATCTCGCCGATGGCGGAGACAATACGGCGGAACTGGTCGGGACGGTCGACGACCTGCTCCGGCTGCTCGCCCCTTTCGCACCTCACTTTACCGAAGAGATGTGGGAACTGACCGGGCGATCCGGCTCGATCTTTGACGAGACCTGGCCGGAGCACGATCCCGCGGCACTGGTGCGGGATGCCGTCGAAATCGCGGTCCAGCTCAACGGCGCGATCAAGTTCCGGATCGAAGTCCCGACCGCGGCCGGACAGGACGAGATCCGTGAAACCGTTCTGGGAGACGCCCGCATGCAGGCGCTGCTTTCCGGCCGGAATATCGTCAAATTCATCTATGTCACCGGCCGTCTGGCCAACGTCGTGGCAAAGTAGTAAAGTCCGCTCTGCCGGGTGGAATCAAAAGCCGGGGATGGTCCGGCAGGGAGGATATCATTCATGGAGGAACCCATCGCGCAAGAACCATCCGCCAGATCCACTGCCCGGACTTTACCCCGCAAACGCTGGTCGGATCGTTCGGACGGACGTCTGGTGCGGCGGATTGACCCCTTCATCCGCTTCTTCCCGTTCGTGATGAAAGGGCGCAACGACTCCTCGATCTACTACACGCAGCGGGTCGACGCAACCGAACTGCTGTCCTACCTCGAGCAGAAAAACAAAACCGGCGAACACCGGACCACGGTGTTTCATGCCGTGCTGGCCGCCATGGTGCACACCGTCCACACCCGTCCGATTCTCAACCGGTTTGTGATCGGTCGTCGTCTCTACCAGCGCGACACGATCGACATCGCGTTTATCGTCAAGCGCGAATTCAGCGAAAAGGCGCAGGAAGAGGTCGTCCGCTATACCTTTGACGAAAATGACACGATCGACACCATCAGCGCCAAGATTCTGGGCGAGGTGAAAAAAGTGCGCAGCGCGCCGGAAACCAGCCGGGGCGCTATCCACATCCTCGAGGGATTCCTGCGGCTCCCCCGGATTCTCCTGATGGGACTGGTCAAGTTGCTCGAACTTCTGGACTTCTACGGGATCCTCCCGCGCTCCATCATCCAGGTCGACCCGATGCACACCAGCGCGTTCGTATCCAACCTCGGGAGCATCGGCACCGACGCGCCCTACCACCATCTATATGAATGGGGAACGACGTCGATTTTTGCGGTCATCGGGGTCATCCACAAAGAGCCGGCGGTCATGCCCGACGGATCGATCCAGGCCCGAGACGTCATGAACATCGGGTTCACACTGGACGAACGGATCGGAGACGGGTTCTACTATGCCAAGGCGATCCGCCGGATGACCGATCTGCTGGAACATCCCTCTTTGCTCGAAATTCCACCCTCACAGACTACCGAAGCATAATAAGAAGAGCTGTCTCAAAAAAACGAGGCAGCCCTGCCGGTATCTGTTTCGAATAAGACAGTAGCAAAACACCTCTCTTAAGTCTCCCAGGCTTTCGCGCGTTCGAGCGCGCGGTTCCAGCCCGCCCGCAGACGGGTTCGCCGGTCTGCTTCCATGGCGGGAGCAAACACCTTGCCCGTCTGCCTCAGGGAGGCAATCGCGTCCATCCCGTCCCAGAATCCGACCGCGAGTCCGGCGAAAAAGGCAGCGCCCAGCGCGGTCGTTTCGATGTCCGCTGGGCGGTCGACCCGGCAGTCCAGCAAATCCGCCTGGAACTGCATCAGCGGTTCGCTCGCACTCGCGCCACCGTCAGCGCGCAGATCCGCCAGCCGTATACCCGCGTCCTGCTCCATGGCGTCGATCAGGTCTGCGACCTGGTAGGCGATCCCGTCCAGTACCGCACGGGCGATCCGGGCGCGGTCCGTGCCTCGAGTCAGCCCGATCAGCAGTCCCCGGGCGTACATGTCCCAGTGCGGGGCGCCCAGCCCGGTAAAAGCGGACACAAAATAGAGGTCATCCGCCGGTTCCACCGTCGCGGCGAGCGCGCTGCAGGCGGGCGCGCTTTCGACCATCCTGAGCTCGTCCCGGAGCCATTGCACCGCGGATCCCGCGTTGAACACAGACCCTTCCAGCGCGTAACACGCCCCGGACGGCGTCTCCCAGGCCAGCGTCGACAGCAGCCCGTTCCGGGAACGGACCCGCTGCTCTCCGGTGTTCATCAGGAGAAAACAACCGGTGCCGTAGGTGTTTTTGGCACTGCCCGGGGCAAAGCACGCCTGCCCGAAAAGCGCGGCATGCTGATCGCCCGCGATCCCCGTGATCGGGATACCCGCGAACCGTTCCATCCCTGGCACCCCTTCCGCGATCTTCCCGAAGGTCCCGCTCGACGGGCGGATTTCGGGCAACAGGGACATCGGGATGCCGAAGAGTTCGCACAGCCGGGGGTCCCATGCCCTCCGGTCCAGATCCATCAGCATCGTCCGGGAGGCGTTGGTGGAATCGGTCGCGTGAACCCGGCCCAGGGTCAGGTTCCAGACCAGCCAGGTGTCTACTGTTCCAAACGCGAGACGGCCCGTGAGAGCCTGATCCCGGACGCCGGGCAGTTCTTCGAGCATCCACTGGATCTTCGTCGCGGAAAAATACGCGTCGATCACCAGCCCGGTGCGGGCGGTGATCTCCTCCCCATGCCCCGCCGCGATCAGCCGGTCGCACTGCGGTGCCGAACGGCGGCATTGCCACACGATCGCGTTGTGGACCGGCCGTCCGGTGTGGCGGTCCCACAGGAGAGTGGTCTCCCGCTGGTTCGTGATCCCCACCGCAGCGATTTCTTCGGGCGAGACGTCCGCCTGTTCCACGCAGCGGCGGGCGGCTTTGAACTGGCTGTCGAGGATCGCGGAGGGGTCGTGCTCGACCCATCCCGGACGGGGATAGATCTGAGAAAACTCCACCTGGGCCTGCGATACCGGCCGCGCGTCCCGGTCATACAGGATCGCGCGGGAGCTCGTGGTGCCCTGGTCCATCGCCAGTATGTAGCGTTTCACGGCTCTGTCCCTACTCGAACGGGAAATGGTAGTCGGCAAGACCCAGCGCGTCCCGCACTTCGATAAACTCCTTCATGACGCCCGGGGTAAAAGGAACGCCCTTCCCCTCGCGTGCCTGACGGGCCATATATTCCTTTTCGCCGGCGGTATAGATGCGCTCCTCCCCCGGTGCTTTTTTAGAGGCACGCAGTTCCCGGAGTATCTCGCCCGTGGTGCGGCGGAAGTCTTCCGGCTCGGTGAAGGCGGCGACATCGATGGCGATGAAAAAGTGGCCCAGACCGTACGGCACTTTCTTCCCGTCCCGCATGCCGGTAAGCATCTTGAGAAAGCTCCCCTGCTGCAATGCCGCGGACAGGATCTCGACCACAGTCGCGTATCCGTATCCTTTGTAGCCTGCCATATCCTCGCCCGCGCCCCCCAGCGGCGTCAGCGCGGCAGTGCCCCGGGTCAGGTCCTCCAGAATCCCCTCGGAATCCGTGCGGATGTTCCCGTCCTGATCGATGACCTGGCCGGCTGGGGTGTCTTTCCCGACGCGAGCGTAGTACTCGATTTTGCCCCGCTGCACGATCGAGGTCGCGCAGTCCAGCACAAACGGAAACTCCTCGTCGGTCGGAATGCCGAACGTCAGCGGGTTGGTGCCCAGCATATTCTCCACGCCGAATGTCGGGGCGATCGAGGGACGCGCGTTGGTCCCGGTGACCCCGATCATCCCCTGGGAGGTCGCCATCGTCGCATAGTAGCCCGCGATGCCGTAGTGGGTGGAATTGCGCACTGCGACCATTCCCATGCCGTACAGCCGCGCCTTGTCGATCGCGGTCTGCATCGCGCGTTTGGCCACCACCATCCCCATCCCGTGATGCCCGTCGACCACCATCGTGGTCGGGCCCTCGCGGACGATTTCGTACTCGGTCACGGGAAACTGGATCCCGGCTTTGATCCGGTCGTAATAGATCGGTTTGAAGCGGTTCGCGCCGTGGGAGTCGATGCCCCGCTTGTCCGCCTCGATCAGCACGTCCGCGCAGATGGCGGCTTCGTCCGCCGGCACCCCCAGCGCGACCAGCGCGTCTTTCATGAAACGTTCCACCGTGTCAAACGGGATCCACATCGATTCGTTCTGCATGTTTACCTCTCCTTTTCCGCGCCGGCGGCGCTGTGGCAGACTGTGAAAAACCCCCGCGTACGGCTGGCGTGCGCGGGGGCTTTGCGATCAGATTCTGGCGACTCCGCTGTCCCGCGCGGCTTGTGCGACCGCCTCGGCCACCGCGTCCTTGACCCGTTTGTCAAACGCTGCCGGGAGGATGTAGTCCGGCCGGAGTTCCTCGTCGGATACCAGGCTGGCGATCGCTTCCGCGGCCGCGATTTTCATCGCGTCGTTGATGTCCGACGCGCGGACATCCAATGCGCCCCGGAAAATACCCGGGAACGCCAGCACGTTGTTGATCTGGTTGGGGTAGTCGCTCCGGCCTGTGCCGATCACGCGCGCGCCGCCCGCGATCGCTTCGTCCGGGAAAATCTCCGGCGTCGGATTGGCCATCGCGAACAGGATGGCGTCCGGTGCCATGGTGGCGACGTCCGCGGCGGTGAGCAGACCCGGGGCGGAGACCCCGATAAACACATCCGCGCCCTGGATGACATCCTTGAGACCGCCCTTTTTAAGCTGGAGGTTGGAGATTTCCGCCATGCGCGCCTTCTCCCCGTCCAGTCCCTCGCGGCCTTTGTAAATCGCGCCCCTGCGGTCGCACAGCACGACGTCCCGGAGACCCATCGCCATCAGGAGGTTGGTGACCGCGATGCCCGCGGCGCCCGATCCGTTGACCACAACCGAGATGTCGGCGATGTTCTTGCCGACCAGTTTGAGCGCGTTGATCATCGCGGCGAGGGTGACCACCGCGGTCCCGTGCTGATCGTCGTGGAAGATGGGAATGTCGCACAGCGCTTTGAGCCGGCGCTCGATTTCAAAACAGCGGGGGGCGGCGATGTCTTCGAGGTTGACCCCGCCGAAGCTGCCCGCGAGCAGTTCCACCGTGCGCACGATGTCGTCGACATTTTTGCTGCGGATGCAGAGCGGGAACGCGTCCACACCTCCGAATTCCTTGAACAGGACACATTTGCCTTCCATCACCGGCATGCCGGCCTCCGGGCCGATGTCACCCAGTCCGAGAACCGCGGTGCCGTCGGTCACGACCGCGACCATGTTCCACCGGCGGGTGTAGGTATACGACAGGTCGACGTCCCTGCTGATTTCGAGACAGGGTTCCGCGACGCCCGGGGTATAGGCGATCGAGAGCGCTTCTTTGTTGTCAACAGAAGCGCGGGCGACCACTTCGAGTTTACCGTGCCATTCCGCGTGTTTCTGCAATGCGATTTCGCGTTTATCCATGTTGGGTGCTCCTCCAGCCGATTGAATGTTTTCCCGCCGGGCGGTTCCCGTCGGACGGTACCGCCCGGCGGGGCTGTCTTCTGACATCATATCGTAAAGCCCGACCGGTGTACATCGGCATGATATACTGGTTTTGTGTCGAAAACGGATCGTTTTGTGTCACGATTACAACACCGGAGGTACATCATGCAGCATGTCTTTCTCGGCCAAACCGGCCTGCGCGTTTCGCGGACCGGATTCGGTGCGATCCCGATCCAGCGGATCGGTTTTCCGGAGGCCAGACAGCTTCTTTTGCGCGCAGTCGAAGGCGGCATCAACTTCTTTGACACCGCGCTGGGCTATTCCGACAGCGAGGCCAAAATCGGGGAGGCGTTCGAGGGACTCGACCGTTCCGCCCTGGTGATCGCAACCAAAACCCCGTCCAGAACGGGCGAGGGACTGCGCTCGGATCTCGAAACCAGCCTGACGCGGCTCAAGATGTCGTATGTCGATCTCTACCAGTTCCACAATCCCGATTTCCTGCCCCGGCCCGGGGGCGAGGACGGTCTGTACGACGCCGCGCTCGCCATGAAGGCCGCGGGCAGAATCCGGCACATCGGCATCACCCAGCACGACGCCGCACGCGCGATCGAGGCCGCCCGGTCCGGATTGTATGAAACCGTCCAGTATCCGCTGTCCTATCTTTCGAGCGAGCGGGATCTGGCCGTGGTCGACGCCTGCCGGGAAAACGGGGTCGGTTTTATCGCGATGAAAGGCATGAGCGGCGGTCTGCTCTCCAACGCCGCCGCCGCGCACGCGTATATGCGCGGACTGGACATCGTCGTCCCGATCTGGGGCATCGAGAAAATGTCCGAGCTGGAAGACTTCCTCCGGTACGAGGCGGAAGGTGTCGAGATGAACGACGCCCTGCGCGCGGACATCGAGAAAGACCGCGCGGAGCTCACCGGCAGCTTCTGCCGGGGGTGCGGGTACTGCCTCCCCTGCCCGGTCGACATCCCGATCAGCATCGCGGCCCGGCTGTCCTACCTCATGAAGCGCTCCATCACCTCCAATTACCTCACTCCGGAGTGGCGGGACCGCATGGAGAACATCACCAGCTGCACGGAGTGCGGCCAGTGCGCCACCCGCTGCCCTTACGGACTCAAACCCTATGAACTGCTCAAGGCGCAGCTCGGACTGTATCGCGAACACTTCGCCTGATACGCATCCCGTTTTCCGGCGAAAAACAGAACGCTTTTTCACCTCTTTCACGCTGAACCGGCCACTGCTCCGGCGATCGTGAATTTTGCCTTGCGCCCGCGGCGTCCAGCCGTTACGATGCAAAGGTAGCAGGACGGTAGCATGGTAGCCTTTCCCCGGATGCGGATTCTCCGCGCCCTCTCTTACGCCTCCTGCAATCCTATGACCCCGAACGCCGGAACGCTCGCGGCTTGCGCTTGAATGCGCGGGAAGGAGGCTCTCCATGGTACTCGGCATCCCCGATTTCTGGATCTGGAGCGTGTTTCTGCTTTGCATCGGCAGCGCTGCGCTGTGTGTGGTCTATGGCATCACGCACTGGAATCGCGGCGCGAACGACGAAGGGGAACAACTGCTCGAAGAAGCGGAATGGCTTGAAAAAGAGGCCGAAATCGAAGAAAAACTCTGAAGTCAGGATCGCCCGTTACCGGGCCGCAGGTCCTCAGGACCCATGGACCGGGCATGGAACGGTCACGTACATGGCTTCACCGTCGACTTCACTGATTGCCGGGAGGAAATCGCATGCTTTTCACGATCATCGCCTCTGTCATCTACCTGTTTGTCATCGCCTGGCTGGGATATATCGGGTTTCGAAACACCAAAAATGCCCGCGACTATATGCTGGCGGGCCGGCAGATCCATCCGCTTGTGATGGCACTGTCCTATGGCGCGACCTTCATCAGCACCTCCGCGATCGTCGGTTTCGGAGGCAACGCCGGGATCTTCGGCATGTCCCTGTTGTGGCTCACCTTCCTCAACATCTTCGTCGGGGTGTTCATCGCGTTTGTCTTCTTTGGCAAACGGACCCGCAAGATGGGACACAACACGGACGCCCACACGTTCCCGGAACTGCTGGGCGTGCGGTTCCAGTCCCGTTTTCTGCAGGGATTCTCCGCGCTGGTGATTTTTCTGTTCATGCCGCTCTACGCCGCGGGTGTTCTCAAGGGCGGGGTTGGTTTTCTGGCCACCCAGTTCGGTATCGGGTTTGATGTGGCGCTCTTCTTCTTCACCCTGATCATGGCACTGTATGTCGCCATGGGAGGACTGAAGGGCGTGATGTACGCAGACGCGTTCCAGGGTTCCATCATGTTTCTGGGGATGGCGTTCCTGCTGGTGTTCGTCTACATCAAACTGGGGGGCGTCACGGAAGGCAATCTCGCGCTGACCCGGCTCTTTGACGAACCCGCGGTCCGCGAGCAGACCGCCAAACTCGCGGCGGGAGGGTTCCAGGGATGGACGCGGATGCCTGTGTTAGGTTCCTCCTACTGGTGGACCGTCGTCTCCTCGATCGTCATGGGTGTGGGCGTGGGCGTGCTGGCGCAGCCACAGCTCGTGGTCCGGTTCATGACCGTCAAAAGCAACCGCGAACTCAACCGGGCTGTCGCGTCCGGCGGAGTCTTCATTTTCATGATGACGGGCGTCGCGTTTGTGGTCGGCGCGCTTTCCAACGTCCTGTTTTTCCAGGAAACCGGGAAAACAGCACTGGCCGCGGCCGGCGGCGGGGACAACATCATCCCGCTGTTTCTCAAGCAGTTCCTGCCGGGCTGGTACGGCACGGTGTTCCTGCTCACCCTGCTGGCCGCCGCCATGTCGACCCTGAGCTCGCTGTACCACACGATCGGGACCTCGATCGGGCGGGATTTCATCGAAAAGAGCCTGGGCGTCAAGGGCAACTCGATGGTCATCACCAAAATCGGCGTGCTCTCGGCGATTCTGATCAGCGCGCTGCTGGCCTACATCGGGAATCAGCTGGAGGTGGACATCGGGGTCATCGTGCAGTCCACTTCGATCTTCTTCGGACTGTGTGCCGCGATGTTCCTGCCTGCCTATGTCGGAGCCCTCTATTTCCCCAGACTGTCGCGTAAAGCCGCCGTCACCAGCGTGACGGGCGGATTCCTGGTAAGTTTTTTCTGGATCTTCTTCATCCACGCCAAAAACGCCGCGACCATCGGACTGTGTATGGCGCTGACCGGCAAAGCGCATCTGCTGGCGGACACCGGGCTGGCCGTATTCTCTCAGGTCGACGCGGTGTTTGTAGCGCTCCCGCTGTCGACACTGCTCCTGCTCATTGCCGGGTTGTCGACCTCTTCGGATCTCGATCCGAAACACGTGGAAAAATGCTTCAACGGGGTCCGGTAACGACCGTTCCCGCTCGTTTAGCCCCTCCTCTGATTCCCGACAGAGGAGGGGTTTTTTATGCAGGCGCGCCGGGTTGTTTACAGCAGACCCTGCCCGATATACAACAAGGGGATCAGCGCGAGGAAAACGCCGGAGTTGAACAGCCAGCAGGAGTTGGCCAGATCGGTGTCCAGACCGTAGAGCTGGGGCGGAATCAGCGAGTAAAAGGCCGGGGGCATCGCCGCGAGGACGAACACGATCCGCAGCGCCGCGCCGCCTTCGACCGCGCCCAGTCCCGCCAGCCAGGCCAATCCGGTGACGACCACCGGAGTCGCGATAAATTTGATCCCGCCGATCGCGATGCATTCTTTCCAGTAGCCCCGGATCGCGCCGGGTTTCATGTTGTAGCCGGTGGTAACGACCAGAATGAGTGACACCACCGGCACCAGCACCGCGTTGAGGCCGGGGTAGAACGCGGGCCGTGTCCATCCGGAAAACCGCAACGCCACGCCGCCCGCGATAAAAACAAAATACACCAGAATGTACGGGTCGGTCAGCAATTTCACGAGCGGGTGTCCGCCGCGTTCCTCCGCCCGCATGCCATACCGTTTGGCGATCGGAAACCCGACCAGAAAATACGCAAGTTCCTCCAGCAGGCGATAGAGAGACACCACGACATATCCGACCTCCCCGAAAAACAGAAAGCTGATCAGCCCTCCGAAGCTCCCGAGGTTGGTGAACGAGGCGGCACAGAACATCGAACCCGCCTGCGGGCGGCCGTGCCGCAAAAGACGCGACACGAGCAGTCCCAGCACGCCGCCCAGCACCAGCGCGCCCAGGCCGAGAAAGGGCAGCACCGCATAACGCGCGTCTGCCAGCGTGACGCCCCAGAACGCGCCCAGCGTCACCAGTGGACTGATCCCCAGAATCGCGGTCTTTTGCATCAGGCGGAGCCATCTGCCCAGCCGCTCGGGCTTGTCGACGCGGCCGGAAGCCACCAGACGCCGGAGGCCCTGGCCGGCGGCCAGCCCCGCCACGATCAGACCGATGGACAGCAGATACTTTTCCACGCGAGAAACGACACTCCTTCGGGTTCTCCGCCTCTTGCGCGGCAGATCCCCATTTTACCTCTGGCATGATACCGGATTTTGCGGCGTTTGTCCTCTGTGAGGCAGGGTGACCGGTCAAATCCGGCTGTCCCGCGACGGCAAAACGGACGGGTGGCCTGCCCGCCCCGTCCGTCGCAGGAAAGAGAATGTCACAATGCCGGTCAGTCGCCGAACGCTTCGCGGTAGATCGCTTTCATCTCGTCCTTCTCCAGGATGCGCGGGTTGTTGGCAGGCGATCCGCTGTCGATCGCGGCTTCGATCATCGTGTCGACTTTGGCGAAAAACGCGTCCGCGTCCACGCCCCAGGCGCGGATGCTCGGAACTTTGAGGTCCGCGTTGAACGCCCGCAGCGCTTCGACCAGCGCGCCGCACAGCGCCTCGTCGGAGCGCGATCCGCGATCGATCCCCATGGTTTCGGCGATTTTGGCGTAGCGCGCGGGATCCCCGGTCAGACTGTAAGCGGTCACCGCGGGCAGCAGGAACGCATTGCTGAGGCCGTGCGGCGCATGGAAAAACGCGCCGATCGGACGCGACATGCCGTGCACTGTGCAGACCGATGCGTTGCTGAACGCCATACCGGCCATCGTGGAGCCGTGCATCATGTTCTCCCGCGCTTCCGCGTCGTCGGGATTCGCCCAGGCGCGCCGGAGATGAGCTGAGATTCTGGCGATCGCCGCGAGCGCCAGGCTGTCGGAGACCGGATTGCGTTTGCGGGACACATACCCCTCGATCGCGTGGGTCAACGCGTCGAGACCGACAAACGCCGTGAGGTCCGCCGGCATCGAAAAGGTCGTCTCGTAGTCGACCAGCGCCCCCGCCGTGATAAAGGAATTGTCCAGACACATCATTTTGACGTTGCGCACCGTGTCACTGATGATTGAGGTCCGGGTGACTTCGCTGCCCGTGCCTGCGGTGGTCGGAACCGCGACGTGCGGGATCCCGGGGTTGGCCACCTTGTGGTACCCCTGGAACGCCGCTACAGGCACGTCGTTGGTCGCGAGGCAGGACACCGTCTTGGCGGTGTCGATGCAGCTCCCGCCGCCAAAGCTCACGATGCCGTCGCAGCCGTGGGTACGAAACGCCTGAAAGGCCGCGTTGACGATGATGTCGGTCGGCTCCTGGTCGATGCCGGAAAAGGTGTCCGTGCGGATGCCGGCCTGCGCCAGCGAGTCCGCGACATCGGCGAACATCGGGTGGTTGACGAGGTTGACGTCGGTGATCAACAGCGCATGGGTCATCCCCGTCCTGCGGGCGACCTCGCCGGCGCGGCGACGGCTCCCGCCGCCGTAATACACATGCGATGGAACGTGAAATTCAAAGTCCATATCCTGCCTCCCGTAAAATCGATGAACCGTTCTGCCCCCGTCGCGCTCGATCGTATACGGAGGGCGGTGTCCGGATCGGTCGGTCTGCGATATCTACAGTATCCGACAATCCATCCCGCCCGGCAAGAGCACCCGGTAGGCCGCGACCAGATCCGCGAACGGAACACGCCGGTTCGCACCGCTCGGACTGGGCAGACACAGCGCGTCCCGGCCGGTCCGGGGCAGGCATAGACGGGTGTACAGACGATGGGCGGTTTGCCCCGTCGTCGCGATCAGGGAGATCGGGGCTGCGCGCAACAGGAGGGAGAAGTCGTTGGCGGCCGGCTCCCGGATACTCGCGTCCTCAGCCCCCTCGATCACGCAGGAGGCCAGGACATCCCACAGCGCGATCCCGTGCGAGAGCGCAAAGGCGCGCCTTTCCGAAACCGTCTGCGGTACCCGGCCGGCCGCCGCGGCCCCCGGATCAAACACCTCCGCGAGCACCGGCCAGAACCGGTTGCCGGGATGCATGTAGTAAAACCCTTCCGCGCGGGAACGGGGGGAAGGCATCGTGCCCAGTACCAGCACACGCGATTTTTTATCGAACACCGGTTCCAGCGGATGGACGATCCGACCGTCCCTGCGGCCGGATAACCCATGCGCGGGGGATGTACGCTCCATGGCGTTCTCCTCGTATCCCTGTAAAGTGTCAGCGCAGCACGGTGGACGACCAGGGCGGGAGCATCACCGCGTCCCGGGTGAGCCGGGGCTTGCCGCCTGTGGCCACAGTATAGCCCGACACCGCAGAAACCGGAACGCTTAGGTCCGCGCGATCGACAGACAGCCGCCGGTCCGTGAGATTGTGGAGAACCACCACCGTTCTGCCCTCCCAGGTGCAGGAAAACGCAGCAACCCCGTCCTGTCCCGTATCGATCGCCGCCATCTCTCCCCGCGCAATTTCGGGATTCTCCGCCTTGATCCGGAGCAGAGCACGGTAATGGCTGAGCAGGGAATCCCGGTCTTTCTGCTGCTGTTCAACTCCCTCCACATCCGTTACGGTCTGGGTCGCGCCGGGTGGCGCGGAGATACCGGACGGCTCATCGGATGACCACACCATGGGCAGTCGTTTGTTGGGGTCCACCCCGGACCCGGTCATCCCGATTTCTTCTCCATAATAGATAAACGGATTTCCGGGCGCGAGCAGGTACATCGACGCGGCGGTTTTCTGCCGCACCGGATCCCGCATGAGAAATCCCGCGCTGCGCGCGTGGTCGTGGTTGGACAGAAACAGCGCATCGACGGCTCCGGGCCGGATCTCCCGGATCGTCCGGTTCCACGCAGCCAGATCTTCCGCAAAGCCAGCGCCCGTCCCGGTGTTGAGCGCGGCGACCAGCCGGCCGGAGACCTGCGCATAGGGGAAATTGAAAAAACTGTCCACGCCGCTTTCATACAGCGCGGCGATGGCCCCGGCGTCAGTCCAGGCCTCCCCGACCAGATAGGCGTCGGGACGCCGCTCTTTCACGAGATCGTTGAACCAGCCCAGAAACGCGGTGTTGCGTTCCGGATTTCCCGTGTAGAACGAGGTCACAGCGTCCAGCCGGAATCCGTCGACTCCCCTGTCCAGCCAGAACCACGCGATCCGCTGGATCTCCTCCCGTACTTCCGGATGGTCCAGATTGAGATCCGGCATCCCGGACCAGAACCGGCACTCATAAAAATACTTGTCCGTGATCCGGGCATACCCCTCGCCCCGGTCCTCCGTCGTAAAGTTGTAATACGCTTCGTACGGTGCCGGTTCCCCCGTCCACAGTCCCTCTACCGCGGCATCGAACCAGGGGTGGAGGTTGGAAGTGTGGTTGAGGACCAGATCGAGGATCACACGGATCCCGCGCGCGTGGGCGTCCGCCAGCAGCGCGTCAAAATCCTCCAGCGTCCCGTATTCCGGATCGATGTCGAAATAGTCGGTGACATCGTACTTGTGGTAGGTGGGAGAAGGCATGACCGGCATGAGCCAGATGCCGTCCGCGCCCAGCACCTCCCCGATGTAGTCCAGTCTGGATTGCACACCCGCGAGGTCTCCCAGTCCGTCGCCGTCGCTGTCACAAAAGGATCGGACAAAGATCTCGTAGTAATTCCGGTATCCGTCCCCGATCCGCTCCGGTTCTTCCCTGCCGCCGCAGGACGCGAGCAGGAGGCACAGCACAAGCAGCAGCGCCGGCAGCCGTTTCATCCCTTGACCGCCCCGCCCGTCACGCCGGACACGTAGTACCGCTGCATAAAGATGAA
>CAZBKR010000031.1:0-15496 GCA_964492455.1 uncultured Oscillospiraceae bacterium | reverse complement strand
TCGCCCTGTGAAATGGTCCGGTGCCGCGCATAAGACGCACCTACACCCATGACGCCTTTGAAATAAAACACTTTGGCGCACAACATCAGCAGAGCAATGGCGATGGCGCAAACCCCAAGAAATCCAAGAATGCGCAAAACCGCTTCTCCGGTATGGGGTTCCGCCAGTGCAGCCGCGGCAAAGGAGGAGCCGGGAAACACACCTGCTGTCACGCCGGCCAGATCGGCAGCGCTTTTCGCGAGCATCGCCGCGAGGTCAGTCCCTTCCATGGTCTGGATACGCTGCATCGAAAACACCAGACCCAGCGTCACCGCCATAATCAGGATGTTTGCGATCATGTTGAAACGATCCTTGTTGCGCGCCGCGGGAGAAAACCGCATCAACAGGATCACCAGGACAGAGGCCAGCGCAAGAGGTGTTACCGGCAGGATCAAAACGATCAGCCCCGCCCAGATGTAAAAGAAGACGGCTTCACCATTGAGTATTCCATATGTCACCAGCGCGGGCAGTCCCAGCAGCAGCACCATGAGATACTCATACAGCAAGGTAGTCAGAAATTTGGCAAACACGATCTGACCGGGTGTAAACGGCAGCGGGAGCAGCTTTTCTATATCGCTCGCGTGGTAATACACGCTCATGGCGTACATCACACCGAACAGGAACGTAACGAGACTCAGGAGACTGACCACCAGCGAAGGGATGACACTCTGCATCGACAGGCCGGCCAGAAGCGGGTAGATGCCGCGGACACCCATCACGGTCAGTGCACCGAAGTAGCCGACCATAACCAGGATCAGTATCAGGTTCCCTACTCTGCCCAGGTTGAGCTTACGGCGGCGGATGGAACCGGAAGAAGAGACGCCCCACTGGGTGCCGCGGAACATCGTCCAGGTCAGCAGCAGCATGTTGCGCATCAGGAACGGCCTCCATTCTCCCTGGCAGAAGGTTCTCCGCCGTTCTCCGCGGTCAATTCGAGGAACATGCTTTCCAGCGAACCGCTGGACGCGAAATGGGCGCGCATTTCATCGATGGTTCCGCAAAACAGGATGCGGCCGTGATCCACGATCGCAACCCGGTCGCAGACCTTTTCCGCGACATCCAGCACGTGGGTCGAGAAGAAGACGGTCTTGCCCGCGTCCGCGTGCGCCCGCATCATGGTTTTGAGCTGGAAAGAGGATTTGGGATCAAGACCGGTCATGGGTTCGTCCAGAATCCAGAGCGCGGGTTCGTGCAGCAGTGCGCCGATCAACACCAGTTTCTGCCGCATGCCGTGGGAATAACTCTGGATCCGGTCTGTCAGCGCGTCGCTCAATTCAAAGCGTTTCGATAGATCTTCGATCCGCATCCGGCGCACGTCACCGGGCACCCCGTAGATTTCGGCCATGAATTTCAGGTACTCGAGTCCCTTGAGACGTAAAAACACGTCCGGGTTGTCCGGGACGTACCCAAAGGTTTTTTTTGCGGCGATCGGGTCGGTTTCGATGTTCAATCCGTTGACGATGATTTGACCCTCGTCCGGGGGCAGGATCCCGGTGACCAGTTTGATTGTGGTGGTCTTCCCTGCACCGTTAGGCCCCAGAAATCCGAAAATCTCACCGTCCCGGATGTCCAGCGTGATGTTGTCCACCGCTTTGACCTTACCGTTGTAGGTTTTGCTGACGTTTTCAATACGGATCATACGTTCGCTCCTTTTTCAGGAGCCCACATACCATCCGAGGAAGCGGACAAACGGGTGCTCCTGCTCCAACTGATACAGCGTGACCAGCGCCAAAGTGCGTTCCGGTCCGGTTGCACGCGCCTCAAAGTCCAGGTAAAAACAATATTCCCAAGGACGTTCGGGCAGTGGCCGGGACTGGATTTTTGCTAGATTGAGTCCGCGGTCGGCAAAAATGTTCAAAACTGATGACAGTGTACCGCTCCGATCCGCCAGGCGCAAGATCAGGCTGACGCGGCCGGCTTCGGGCGCAACGGACGGACGGGATGTGACCAGCACAAAGCGGGTCTGGTTGGATTCGCTGTTGCTGATACGGTCCGTCAGAACCTCGAGTCCGTATGCGCGGGCAGCCTCCCGGGATCCGATTGCGGCCTGCGTCCGATCGCCCGCCGCTGCGACCTCACGCGCTGCGTACGCGGTGTTGAGGGAGGCAACCTCCCGCCAGCCCCGGTCACGGATGGTGTCCGCGCACTGGAGGAGCGCCTGGGGATGGGAATATATGGTTCGGATATCCGGCAGTGCGGTTCCGGGAAGCGCCATCAGGCAGTGGACGATCGGAAGCGAGACCGAGCCCGCGATATACAGCTCATTCCGGAGGAGCAGATCGTATACCGCGTCGACCGTGCCCGCCGTGGTGTTTTCCAGCGGCAGTACCGCACAGTCAACCTCTCCGTTCTGCACGCGAGCACACGAATCCGCAAACGTTTCGGTTTCAATCTGGCTTGCGCCGGGCAACAGCTGGAGTGCCGCCATCGACTGGTAAGAGCCCGCACCGCCCTGTACTGCGACTGTTTCTACAGACAGTGAAGAAGGCGCACGTCCAATCTCCCTGCCTATCTTCCAGTCGGAAACCTGAGGCAGCAAAAGGTCATACTGGTATTCACGGGACAACCGCATAACATGGCGCATCAAAGACCGGACATGCAGGGCGGGTTCATTGGGCTCTTCTGCACGCAGCGACTCTGACGCGCGGCGGTAAACCTGTTCCAGGACGGCTTCCTCCCGTTCAGCCACGTGAACCGGCTGACCGGTGCCTGCTTTGATCCGGCTGATCTCGCCCGACACCTGCAGACGCTCCAGCAGGACGCGAACCAGCTCCGCATCGATCCGGTCCAGTTTTTCGCGGGCTGTCCCCAGCGGATTGCCCGTCATAATCCGCTCCTTTCCCGCGCAGCAAGCAACGCGGCGAGTCGGCGTACCCCTTCGGTATAGCTGGCCAATCCAAGTCCTGCGATCTGGTCGGCGCAAGCCGGCCGAATCACGGAAACACGGCGCCAGGGTTCCCGTTTGTGAATGTCCGAAATATGTACCTCGATGGTCGGCAACCCGCACAGTTCGATCGCATCGTGCAAAGCATAACTGTAATGGGTGAACGCACCCGCGTTGATCACGATCCCGCGGCAATGTCCCATCGCCTGGTGGATGGCGTCGACGAGGTCTCCTTCGTGGTTGGACTGAAACGTATCCAGCACATATCCGAAACTTTCCGCCTCTTCACGGGCTGCCTGTTCGGCATCCTCCAGCGTAAATACCCCGTAGTGTCCCGGATTTCTCTTTCCGAGCATGTTGAGGTTGGGTCCGTTGAGCAGCAGAAGCCGCGGGCGTTCATCTGTCATGGTGCGGGGCTCCTTTCATGGTATCGGCGATCACGAGTGCGGCACAGGCTTCGACCACCGGCACCGCGCGAGGGACAATACAGGGATCGTGCCGCCCTTTGACCACCAGGAGGGTACCTTCTCCCTTTGAGAGATCGACTGTCTCCTGTAGAGACCCGATCGATGGCGTCGGCTTAAACGCGGCGCGAAACACCACCGGCATCCCGTTGGAAATCCCGCCGTCGATCCCGCCGCTGTGGTTGGTACGCATCCGCACGGTTCCATCGTCAAGATAAGGGCGGTCGTTGTTGGTGGATCCACGGGCATCCGAAACGTCAAAGCCATCCCCGAAACCAACCGCTTTGACTGCGGGAATGGAAAAGAGGAGTGAGGAAAACCGGGCTTCCAGCCCTGAAAACATAGGGTCTCCCAGTCCGGCCGGAAGTCCCAGCACGATCCCTTCGACCACCCCGCCGACCGAATCGGTCTCCATCCGGGCCCGTTCGACCGCCGCAGCCATGGCCTCGCCCGCGGGAACCGACAAAACAGGCATCGGCTTGTCCGCCACCATGGCAAGCGCTGCTTCATCGGGATGCACGGGATCCAGCGGTATGTCGTCAACTCCGCCGATGCGTGCGGCATGTGCGTAGACACGAATGCCACGCAGCGCAAGCCATTGGAGACACAACCCGCCGGCAAAGACCAGCGGTGCGGTCAACCGGCCAGAAAAATGTCCGCCCCCGCGCGGGTCCTGAAAACCGTTGTATCGCACGGATCCGGTGTAGTCTGCGTGTCCTGGCCGCGGACAGGTGTCCAGCGAAGCGTAATCGCCCGATCGGGTATCGGAGTTGCGGATCAAAGCGGTGATCGGAGTGCCTGTGGTGTGACCCTGATAGAGACCGGACAGAATCTCCGGGCGGTCCGGCTCTTTGCGCGTAGTGGACCAGGGTGTCCGGCCGGGCGCGCGCCGTTCCATCATTGCTGCGAGCCGGTCGGGATCGATCGGCACACCGGAAGGAAACCCGTCCACGACCACGCCGATCCCCGGACCATGGGATTCCCCGAAAACCGATATCCGGATCGCATGCCCCCATATGGAACTCATGACAACGCACCTCCCAACGAAACATAATCGCGGAAAAAGCCGGGATAGGATTTGTCCACACACCAGGGATCGTACAGTGTGACTCCTTCACGGGTGCGCGCGGCTGCCACCGCGAGCGACATCGCGATGCGGTGGTCGTTCCAGGAACGCGCTTCCCCGCCCCGGAGCAGGGGTTGTCCGGTGACCAGCAGGCCGTCGTCCGTTACGCGGATGTTCGCGCCGATCGATGTCAAACTGTCAGCGGTGGCGGCCAGCCGGTCGCTTTCTTTGAGCCGGAGCCGCTCCGCGCGGACAAAGCGGGTATCTCCAGGGGTACAGGCAGCGGTCGCGGCCAGCACCGGAACCAGATCCGGGATCTGGGACGCATCGATAACAAGTGTCCCTTCCGCCCGCTGTTCCCTCTCGGCCAGCCGTGCCAGCCAATCCACGACAGCACGGTCACCCTGGAGAGACTGTTCCGGCAGTCCGGAAACCTGAATATCTCCTCCAAGCCGGTTGGCGGCCAGCCAGAACGCGGCGTGGGAATAATCGGATTCCACTTCATATCGCGCGGGGCAATACCATTGACCGCCGCGCACACGATATCCGCCGAATGGCATGGAGGGATCCGCCGGAATTCTCACAATCTGTACACCGAACACCTGCTGGATCCCGATCGTCAAATCCACATAAGGGGCGGATTGCAGCGGACTGGTCAGCACGACATCAGAATCGTCAGGCAGAAGAGGCAGCGCGAGCAGGAGACCGGACACGTATTGCGAACTCAGATGTCCCGGGATTTCGTAGCGGCCGGGTTGAAGCCGACCTGTGACCCGGAGGGGAAGCGCCCAGCCCTCCCTTTCCGGAAACACCAGCTGTGCACCGTGCCCCGCAAAGGCATCCGCATATTCCCGGATCGGCCTGGCCCCCAGCCGCCCCCGGCCTGTAAAGACCACCTGGCGCCCGAGTGCCGCGGCGAGGGGAACCAACAGGCGCAACGTGGTGCCGGATTCTCCGCAATCGAGCGTATCGCCGCTGCGGGTCAATTGCCGCATGCAATCCATCGTGCGCTGGATGTCTTCGGAAGGTTCTCCCAATCCGGAAAGGATTGATTTTTCATCCTGCCCGGGCTTCATCGGTTGCGAGTCGGCCAATGCGGCACACAGCAACGCGCGGTGCGCGCAGCTTTTCGAAGCGGGAGGCGTCACCGTCCCCCGGAGAAAACAGGGGGAAAGATGCAATTGAGAAGGGCGGGCGGCCAGTACCGCGGTTACGTCAGACATCCTGCCAAACCTCGCTTACCAACTGGACCACCCGATCCTCCTCGATCGGAACGATGATTGCCCGGCCGATCTCCTGCAGCAAAACCAGATGAATCATGCCGGAACGGTTTTTCTTGTCGGAAACCACTGCCGCTGCGACCTCCGCCGCGGCGAGTTCCGGGGCGGCGAACGGGAGTCCGAGCCGCGCAAGCACCGGAGGCAGCAGGGATGCGACCGGTTCAGGGGTCACTCCGAGCCGGACACCCAGCCTGCAGGCAACGGCCATCCCGATGGCAACTGCCTCTCCGTGCGTGTAGCTTTGGTATCCGGTGACACGTTCAATCGCATGCCCGACCGTGTGTCCAAAGTTGAGCAGCATGCGCTCTCCCGATTCCCGGGTGTCCCGTGCCACGACGCCTGCCTTGATCTCGATGTTACGCGCGACCGCCCAGCCCATATCGAGGTCCGTCTCTCCTGCGGCCGGTCCTCCCGCGGCGCACCATCCGAACAGCTCCGCGTCCAGAATTGCGCCGTGCTTGACCACCTCCGCCATGCCGTCCGCAAACGTCCGCGCTGAAAGGGTTCCCAGCGTATCCGGATCGGTCAGCACGACAAGCGGCTGGTGGAATGCCCCGACCAGATTCTTTCCGCCGGGCAGATCGATGCCGGTTTTTCCACCCACGGAAGAATCCACCATAGCCAGCAACGTGGTCGGAACCTGCACAAACGGGATGCCCCGCATCCAGGTCGCGGCTGCGAATCCGCCCAGATCTCCCGGGACGCCGCCGCCCAGGGCGACAATGACATCACTCCGGGTGACACCGGCTGCGAGAAAACGTTCATAGAGGTCGAACAGAAAGGGCTGCGACTTGCTGGATTCCCCCGGAGGTACCGCGTGCGTGCACACCGTAAACCCGGCATGATCCAGAGAGGCGGCAAGCCGCTTCAAATAAAGTCCCGCCACGGTCTCATCGGTCACCACAAAGGCGGTGCGTCCCCGTACGAGAGCGGCTATTCCGGATCCGACCCGATCGAGCAGGCCGGAAGCGACAAGCACCTCGTAAGGGGCGCCGGGTATGGAGACGGGTATGGTTCGCATGGCAATACCTCACGCATGGCTGAGAAAGTGTGACTGTTACAGGGTGCGGCCTATGGATTCCGCCACCGGGCGGAGGCGATCCATCAATGCGGCAAACTGCTCGGGGGTCAACGACTGCTGTCCGTCGGACAGGGCATGTTTGGGGTCATTGTGCACTTCGATGATCAGCCCGTCCGCTCCCGCGGCGATTGCCGCCTTGGCAAGGGGCTCCACCAGCCAGGCCGCCCCGCCCGCGTGGCTGGGATCGACAAACACCGGCAGATGAGACAGCCGTTTGATGACCGGGATCGCGCTGATGTCCAATGTGTTGCGGGTACTGGTTTCAAATGTGCGGATACCGCGCTCACAGAGAATTACATCCGGGTTGCCTCCGTTCATGACATATTCCGCGGACATCAGCAATTCTTCGACGGTGTTGGAAAATCCGCGTTTGAGCAGGATCGGCTTGCGCAGACGGCCGAGTTCTTTGAGAAGCTCAAAGTTCTGCATATTCCGCGCACCTACCTGTACGACATCGACAAACTCGTTAAACAGCTCAATCTGGGAAGGATTGGTGATCTCGGACACGATCGGCAGTCCGGTGGGTCCTTTTGCCTTCTTCATGTACATCAGCCCCTCGGCGCGCAGACCCTGAAACGCATAAGGAGATGTACGGGGTTTGAACGCACCGCCTCGCAGCATGCCGGCACCCGCTGCCGAAACCGATTTTGCGATCCCGCACACCTGGTCTTCACTCTCGACCGAACAGGGGCCGGCCGCCACCAGTATCTGCTGACCGCCGGCCATCAGAGAACCGATCCGCACCAGGCTGTCGTCCGGGTGGAATTTGCGGTTTGCACGCTTGAACGGTTCCGATACTTTCATCACCCGTTCCACGGCATCCTGCATCTCCAGCGCGGGCATTTCAATCGCGGACGTATCGCCGATCAATCCTACGACGGTCGTATCACTCCCGAAAATCGGCGAAGCGGTGACCGCATAAGTCGCCTCGATCCATGTGCGCAGTTCTTCGACTTTTTCGCGGGTGGTTCCCCGCTTCAATACCAGAATCATATCTTTTCTCCTTCTTCGCCGCAGCCCAATGCCGCAATCAGTTCCCGGGCGGTTTCGTTGGCGTCATTGGGTCCGGTGTTGTCGATGACCAGGTCTGCCCTGGCCAGATATTCGGGCATTCTCTGACTATACAGCAGATCCGCTTTGTCCCGGGCGTCGCCGTCCAGCAGAGGCCGGCCCGTTTTTCGGCCTACGCGCCGCAGGATGCTTTCCAGCCGGGTGTCCAGCAAGACAACCAGGGCAGGGGCGTCTTCGACAACTGCCATGGAGGCTTCCTGCAACAAAGCACCTCCGCCGGTAGCCACCAGAGCGGATCCCGGTTCACGCAGCGTAGCCTCCAGCACGCGGGTTTCGATGCGGCGAAAGGCAGGTTCCCCGTCCTGGCTAAACAGATCCGGGATGCTTTTACCTGCGGCAAACCGGATCCGATCGTCCAGATCTACAAAGGGAATGCCGAGTTTTTCGGCGGCAATCCGTCCCACCGTGCTTTTCCCGCTGCCCATGAATCCGGTGAGCAGATATTTCACTGTGTTCTGGCGGAGGAGTTCACGAGACAATCCGACCGGGATTGCCGCCAGTTGCATTCGCACGTCCGGCTCATTCCAGAACGGACCGGGATTCCAGATTCTCTGGGCTTCCAGCGCCTGCTCAAACAGCATACGCAATCCGCTTTGCACCCGGGCACCCCCGGACCGGGCATACAGGAGAAGCCGGGTTGCGGGTGGATTGTAGACACTGTCAAACACAAACGCGGCTGCGGCTGCGGTTTCCCGGGGAACCGGAACCCCTCTCACATGAGGCCACATGCCGGACGGGGATCCGTTGAGCAAGGTGTCCGCATGACAGGCATGTGTGATTCCCCCCTCGATCACCGAGACATCTTCGTGCCCGGTACCGCGGGAGATGTCGGCGGCCAGCCGGCGGGCTTTCTCGATGCCCGGCGACAGAATGCGGATGGATGCCGCACCCGCCAGTGCGGCTTCGAATCCCATGGTGCGGGAAGCTCCGCCCGCGCCGATCAGCAGTACGCGGCGGCCGGCCAGCGGGACCCCGCAGGCCAGAAAACCGGTTCCGTCGGTGTTGTACCCCTTCTTCCGGCCGACGGTGTTGACCGCTCCGTAGCGTGCGGCAGACGGATGAAGATCATGGAGAAACGGAATCACTTTTTCCTTATAGGGGATGGTGACATTGAATCCGTCCAGATTGTCGAGTAACCGGGGAACCATCGTATCCAGTTCTTCGGGCTTCACATCGATCAGCTCGTACGAACCCCGGATCCCGGCCGCCTCCATGATTTTTTCGTGAATCAACGGAGACAGGCTGTGCCCGAGCGGATGCCCGAGCAGACCATACCGGCGGATCCTCCCGTTTCCGTTTTCACCGTTCACAGACATATCCGCCCTCCGTCAATGCCGTCATGGCAGCTTCCAGCTGGTGGCTGTCGTGCAGCAGAATCCGCAGCACTCCGCTTTCATACGACCGTACATTGGTAATGTCCATATTGCGGATGTTGATCCCTCTGTCCCCCAGGAGGGACGCGACGCCGGCAAGAGCGCCGGGCTGATCGGGAATCTGAATTTTCAACGTGGCATACGATTCCAGCGCACCGTGGCCCGCAGTCGGCAGTCCCGCGCGATACGCGGCACCCGCCTCAAACAAAGACCGCAATGATGCCGCATCCCCGGAACCGATCGCGGTACGGAACCGTTCCAGCACCCCGGAAAACGCATCCAGTACCGGAAGCAGGGCCGGTGCGGACTGCAAACAGATGCCGGTCCAGAGCGACGGACTGGCCGACGCGATACGTGTGATGTCTTTGAAGCCGCCGGCCGCCAGACGGGACAGCACGCCGCCATCCTGCTCGGCCGCCAACACGGATAGCGCTGTCGCCACCGCATGGGGGAGATGGCTGATGGCCGCGACGGCGTGATCATGAACACCGGCTTCCATACGCATCGGCAGCGCTCCCATGCCGCGGACCAGTTCCTCCAGCGCCGCGGCGTCCCGCCCGGTCTGAGCCTGAGTCATTGCGTCTTCATGTTCCGGTGCGCAGATCACATAGACCGCGCCTTCCAGCAGATCGACGGACGAACACAGGTATCCGGTTCGTTCCGAACCCGCCATCGGGTGCCCTCCGATGAACCGGGGCAAGTGTCCCACCGACTGCAGCACCGGCAGTTTGACGCTGCCTGCGTCGGTCAGAATCCCTTTACAGCAGGCCGCGACGCGCGTGGCCAGTTCGGGGAGTGTATCGACCGGAGTGCACAAAAAGACAATGTCACATCCGCTCAGCGCGGAAAATGAATCGTCCGCTCCGTCCGGGCCAGCCGGCTGCAGGAGCGATCCCCGGTCGATCGCACCGTCCTCAAGTGCGGCAGCGAGCACCTCCGGTTTTCGATCCACGCCAACCACACGGGCGAGACCGACCCGTTTTTTGAGTGCCCGCGCAATCGAACCGCCAATCAGGCCGAGTCCGACTACGCCCGCGGTACGGAGATGAAGGGGTCCCCCGGTTGCGGGGCCCTTTTCGTTGTCATTCATACCGATTCCTTCCTCTGCCTCGCTACATTTCCTGCCTGGAAGTACGGTCTATTGTGCTGCGTTTCTGCCGCCTCGTCAATTCGCATATCGTTCAGAAACACATGCCCTTTCGACCTCCGTCTCTACAGACATGCGATACAAGCCTGCGATTTGGCGTTTATCCCAGATAGCGCTGGATGCTGTCCGGATTCGCTGCGTAGTGAGTCGCGTCGGAGCGGCTGATGTCCCCCGCCTTGAAAAGCGCGGCCAGCGAGAGGTCCATCGTCGACATCCCCTGATCGCCGGCCATCTGCATCACACCTTCGATCTGCGGGGTTTTCCCCTCCCGGATCATGTTCCGGATCGCCCCGTTGGCGCGCATGATTTCAAACGCAGGCACCTGACCGTGACGGTCAGAGGGGATCAGCTGTTGAGACACCACCGCCTGCAGGACAGTAGACAGCTGCACTTTGATCTGTTGCTGCTGGTTCGGAGGAAAGATGTCCACGATCCTGTCGATGGTCTTGGCAGCACCGACCGTGTGCAGTGTCGAGAGCACTAGATGGCCGGTTTCGGCAGCGGTCAACGCGATCGAAATGGTCTCGAGATCGCGCATCTCCCCGATCAGAATGACATCGGGGGACTCACGCATGGCCGCACGCAGTCCGGCGGCATAAGACAAGGTGTCGGATCCGATCTCACGCTGGTTGATGATGCTGGTGTTGTGGCGGTGGAGATATTCGATCGGATCTTCGAGCGTCAGCACATGGCAGGCGCGTTCACGGTTGATCTTGTCGATGATCGCGGCCAGTGTCGTGGTCTTGCCGCAACCAGTGGGACCGGTCACGAGTACCAGTCCGCGATTGAGCCGGGCCAGATCGAGTACGACTGCCGGAATGCGCAATGCCTCCGGATCGGGCAGGTCGAGATAAATCCGCCGGATCGAGATCGCACAGGAACCGCGCTGGTTGAACGCGTTAACCCGGAACCGACCAATTTCAGGCAACGACATTGCAAAGTCGCACTCACCGCTGTCCTGAAAAGCCTGGATGTCCCTAAGCCTCGTCATCAGACGCTCGGAGACCGCCTGGGTATCCGCCGGATTGAGCCTGTCGTCCGATAACCCGCTGCGCACGAGCGCGCCGTCTACTTTGAGCATCGGCGGAACACCGACTGTAATAAACACATCAGAGGCATTCCGTCTGACTGCTTCTTTGAGAATCTCAACAATATCCAGCATCATTCGCCCTCTCCATCCCACAGTCCGCCGGGTTCGGTCCCATATACAAACGGTTGCTGGAACTGGCTCCACCGTACGATGCGGGGAGCCTGTTCAGATACGCTGCCGTCTTCTCCGACCGTCCACTCCAGTTCGACCCGGATGCCGCGGCCCTCCGGATCGCCTGCCACCGCTTCCAGGATCAGTCTGCCTTCCTCGTTCCGGGAGACGATGTTGGTGACTCCTTCCACACGGAGGTCGGCAAGACGGGACGCAAGCTCACCGGCTTGCGCTGCGGACCCGGTTTCTCTTTCGGCCGCGGCCAGCAGATGCTCGGCACTCGCGTCGAAACGGTAATATTCCGCAGACCAGTCCGCATGGCGGCGTGCCAGCCGCAGATTGGCGGATGCCGCAGTCAGTGCCATCGCCCCGAAAACGGCCAGCAGGACGACCATCAGGACGATCAGGACAGACGCGCTGCCACGACGCGACCGCAACCGCGGAACCCATGGACCGGATTTTGTGGTCCGCTGCATCTTCGCGCCCCCCTTCATCCGAAATACCGGCTGACACGAATCTCGTGCAGCGCGGGATCCAGCCCGAAACGGTCGGGCTGCCAGGTATCACCAACCGTTACGATCCGGATCTCCAGGTCGAACACGCCGTTCTCGCTCTCGGTTAATGACAGTTCGACGATATGGTCCGCGACGGACAGGTCACAAGGCCTCATCTCATCGTCCACACCCAGGTATCCCCGGCGTGAACCGTCCGCGACCAGCATCCCGTTCAGTTCGGGAATTTCCGCGAGTGTTTCGGGATGGTCTGCACTTTTCCAACGGTCTGCGATGGTAGCGCAAAAGGAAACCGCACAGTCCAGCGTACGCGCTTTGCCGGCCAGTCCGTCCGAAACCGCGAACATCTGGACCAAAAAGACGCCGACAACCGCGATGAGCGCGATGGAGGCAACGATTTCAGCCAGGGTGAATCCCCGACGGCTGCGGAAAGTTCCCGAAAAGCAGGTGCTGCGGGTGAGCGCAAGATTGCGGCGCATCGTCAGGTCACCCCCGATTTCAGATAGAACACGCCGGTTGTCACCGTATCCCCGCCGGCCGCACCCTCGTCAGAAAGACGGGTGAGCGCGATCGACAAGACCTGTGCATCCTGTACCTCGATCTCCATCTGATCGATCGCAGCAATCCGGCTTGCCGCCGCGTGCTGCGGCTTAGTGTCCGCACGGGAAAACAACTCGTATAAACCGCCGTCCAGGCAATAGATCCAGGTATCGAACGCCTGGTTTCCGGTTTCTGAACGAATCACCAGCGCTTCCCCCTGTCCAAACGGGTTGCCGGTGATCCGGACGGCACCTTCGGCATCGTTCTTGCGCAATTTGACATCCAGAAAGGAAAGCCCGATCCGGAGCGCAGCGTCCCTGTCCTGGCGTTCGGACAGGTTGAAATAGGCCTCGCTGCCCGCGGAGACCGTGGCGAAAATGAGGAAGGACACCGCAAACAGCAGCACCATCACCAAAAAAACTTCAATGTTCGCGTATCCCCGCCTGTTCACTTGGGAAACACCTCGATGATCGGCGGAAGGTTGCCCGCGGGCACCTCATACCGGAAATGGAAGGATGTGTCGTCCAGAATCACCCCGTATCGGTCAGCGAGATACTGAAGATCGGGCGGATAAGCGCCCTCCAGCGCATAGCACTGCAGCGCAGCCTGGCGAATCGCCTCCAGCTGAATCTCGAGATTGCGGTCTGACTGCCGCCCGGACACGCCGGCCAGCGCGATAAATACCGCCACGATCAGAATACCGGCCAATGCAATGCCGGCAACCGAGGTCAGAAAACGGGTGTCACGGATCCGCACGGCCGACCTCCTAACCGATGGAGGACATGATGTCGATCAGCGGAAGCATGACCGTCAGCAGGATGCCGCCGACCACCGCCGACAACACCACGACCAGCAAAGGCTCGACAATGCCGGTCAGCCGGTTCAGCTGGTCATCGACTTCGCCCTCGTAAGAGCGGGCTACCTTGCCCATGACTGTATCCAGTTCACCCGCCTTGCTCCCCATCGCCAGCATACGGATAAACAGCTTGGGGAAGATGCCGGCCCGGCCCAGCGCGGCAAAGGGTTCTTCACCCCGCGCCATCAGCGCGCGGCTCCCGGCAATCCGATCGGCAACGATGCCGTTGTCCACGATCGTTTCCGCCATACCGAGTGATGTATCCATATCGATCCCGCTCGACAGCATATAGGACATCGCCATACTGAACCGGGAAGCGTAAATCTTGCTGTACAGCCCTTTGAGCCCAGGCAGGCCGAGACGGATTCTGTCCCGCAGCCGGCGGCCTGGAGCCGTACGGAAAAAGAACAGCGCGGCTGCAACCAGGACGACAAGAACCCCCAGAATCAGGAGGGCATGCTGCTGCAAAAACAATCCGGTCCGCAACACGCCGCGGGAAAAAGCGGGCATGTCACCTCCGAGCGAAACGAATATGTTGCTGAAAATCGGCAGAACCCTTACCACCAGGAGCACGATGATCGCCGCCATCATGACCAGAAGAACCAGAGGGTACGTCAGTGCGGAACGGATGCGGGCGGACAGCCGGGCGTTGCGTTCATAAAAATCCGAGAGATTGGACATCACGGTATCCAGATTGCCCGACACTTCGCCGATCCGGGCCATCCCCACCAGATGTGCGGGAAATCCGCCCTGGCGTTCCAGCGCCGCGGACAGCGGCTGGCGTTGCTCAACCCCTTTTCCCAGTGCATGCAGGACAGAAGACATCCGCGGATTGTCGGCACTCTCCGCCAGCATGTCGACGCCTTCCTGGATCGGAATGCCGGATTTGAGAACCAGAGCGATCTGGCCGCACAGCCAGGAAAGCTCCATCGAATCGAGGCGGGCTTTGGACGGGGTCCGGGGTGTATCCATGCGCGGCGTTCCTCGTTTCATCAGTGTGTACCAATTATACAATACTTGGTCCTCGATGGTTCTCCTTGCGAGCCCCATTCCTTACACATATAATTATGGAATCAGCCGATCATGATCCAGCCTCGCAGAAACGAGGGATTTCATTGCTGCCTGTTTCGAACCCTCTGCGCCGACGTGCGCGCCGGCTTATATCCTGCACATTGTGCCTACTGGTCTCGATTCTCCTTCTGGCCGGGTGTGTTCCCTATACAATCCCGACGGATTCCATGTCCGGCACGTCCCCGTCGCAGACCACCATACCTTCCACGAGCGAACCATCCCGCCCGACCACTGCCCGAACGGACCGGACAAATCCATCCGGGGAAACCACCGCAACCGGAACCGTTCCCACTTCAAGCGGATCGCATACCCTTCCCTCGTCCGGCTCGACAACGCCGAGCCTGCCGTCCACATCCAGACCTTCGACCGCGAAGCCCACAACCCGTCCGTCTGTCACCACCACACGTCCGGCCACAACCGCTGCGCCGACGACAGCAACACCGGTTCCGACCGCTACGCCCGTGCCTACCAGCCCTCCCACCCAGCCAGCCACGGGCTCTTTCCCCTACATCCATTTCGGAACGACATACAAGGATGCCTATTCTTCGGCGAGTGTGACGGACACCTCGGACGACGGCAAATGTTCGGTCAGTCTGGACCAGGCTGCCAACGGAGTGATTCTGGTTCGCATGGACAACGGAGTGCCGGGCAACAAAGCGCTGGTCACAACCCCTTCGGGCAGCCAGTTTCAGTACAACATCCAGCCCGGAACCTGGTTGGGGTTGCCGTGCAACGGCGGATCGGGAAATTATAAGGTCATGTTGCTGGAAAATGTGGGTGGATCCACTTTTCTACCCCTTTTCAATGAAACCTTCAACGTCAGTCTGTCCAGCTGGCTGCGCCCCTATACGGCCGCCAGTGTCATGATGAATTTCGGTTCAGGGTCTTCTGCGGTTCAAGTGTCCAACTCC
>CAZBKR010000030.1:0-15638 GCA_964492455.1 uncultured Oscillospiraceae bacterium | reverse complement strand
ACGGTCTCCAGCTTCACGAGATCTTCCCAGAGTTCGAAGGAGAACTCGCCCGCGTCGAGGTCACGTCCCGTCAGGGTCTTGGTCCCCGAGAGATCCAGGCTCCCGTCCGCTTCGTACTCGTTCTCAAAGTCCAGCGCGGTCGGGTCGTCGCTCGTCTCGTCCAGGGTCACATCCAACGTCCCGGTTCCGTTGTCCGAAACCGTCACTTTGACGGTGTAGACGTGCTGGTCGTACGTGACCCCACCCAGTGTGCCTTCGTTCTCCACCACCAAGTAGGTGTGATTGCCGACATCTGCCAGCCCAAAGGTGAGTGTCGTGAACGAGTAGTCGCCATCCGCGTCGTTTGTTACCGACTCCACCAGCAAGCCGTTCTTCCACAGCTCAAAGGTGAACTCGCCTTCAGCCAGGTCACGTCCGTTCAGGGTCTTGGTGCCCGAAAGATCCAGGCTGCCCGTAGCGATGTAGGTGTTGGTGAAGTTGAGCGCGTTGTAGTTGCTGCTCGGTGTCACGATCAATGTTCCGTCGCCCTTGTCAGAGATCGAAACAGTCACTGTGTAGCTGTTCGTCGCGTACGTCACGCCGCCCAGCGATCCAAGCTTTTCTACCACCGTGTAGGTTTTGAGCCCCACATCGTCGAGATCGTAGAAGATTTTGTCAAAGGAATACGTGCCGTTTGCCGCGTTGGTCGCGGTGTCGATCGGGGTTCCGGTCGCGGTCGCTCCGGCGTAGAGCTCAAACGTGAACTCTCCCGCCGCCAACGTGCGCCCGTTCAAAGTTTTGGTTCCCGAGAACGTTACGTCTCCGGTTGCGGCATACGTGTTCGTGAAGTTGAGCGCGTTGTAGTTGCTGCTCGGCGTCACGGTTAGTGTGCCGTTGCCTGCATCTGCGATCGTGACATCGACTTTGTAGCTGTTCGTGGCATAGGTCACGCCACCCAGCCCTTCGGTTTTTTCCACTACGGTGTAGGTTTTGGAGCCTACATCCGCCAACGTGTAATGAATGGTGTCAAAGGAGAAACTTCCATCCGCTGCGTTGGAGGCAGTGTCAATCGGGGTCCCGGTTGCGGTCGCTCCGGCATAGAGTTCGAATGTAAACTCGCCCGCTGCCAGGTCGCGTCCACTCAGGGTCTTGGTCCCCGATAGATTGAGCATGCCCGTCGCGGCATAGGTGTTGGTGAAGTTCAGTGCATTGTAATTACTGCTCGGCGTTACGACCAATGCTCCGTTGCCGCCATCCGCGATCGTGACGGTCACCGTGTAGCTGTTCGTCGCGTAAGTGACGCCGCCCAGTGCTCCGACCTTTTCCACCACGGTATAGGTTTTGATCCCTACATCGTCAAGATCGTAGTAGATTTTACCAAAGGCATAGGTGCCGTTTGCCGCATTGGTCGCGGTGTCGATCGGGGTGCCGGTCGCAGTCGCTCCGGCGTAGAGTTCGAACGTGAACTCACCCGCCGCCAAGGCGCGGCCATTTAAGGTTTTGGTTCCCGAGAACGTCACGTCTCCGGTCGCGGCATAGGTGTTGGCAAACAGGATTTGCTCAACCACCGCATCACCGAGTTTGATCACCGGCGTGACGGTCAAGGTGCCGTTCCCGTTGTCCGTTATTTCTACTGTGATGACATAGCTTCTGGTGTCGTAGGTGACACCGCCTAGGCTGCCGGCTTTTTCAATGACGGTGTAGGTCTTGGTGCCCACATCCGCCTGCGTGTAATTGATCACGCCAAAAGCGAAACTGCCGTCCGCCGCATTGGTTGCGGTGCGGAGCGGTGTTCCGGTTGTGTCCAGACCGGCATAGAGTTCAAAGGTGAACTCACCCGCTGCCAGATTCCTCCCGCTCAGGGTCTTGGTACCGCCTAGGTTGAGGCTTCCCGTTGCCAGGTACCGGTTGCCGAAATTGTAATTGTCATATCCCATTCCGGGGGCAACGCTGATTGCATGACTCCCCGAGACAGGGAAAGTCTGAGTCCATCCAGTCTTCTGGACTTCGCGAACCGTCAAAGTTGTCGATTTCTGGTCAAGGATGATGAATTCCAGGTAGTACTTACCTGTCGCATCGGTCAGGTCCCACTCTCCTTCATCCATCAATCCGTCTTTGTCCACATCGACCCAGATCTTCCAGTTTTCGAGAGGTGGTTCTCCGTCATCCCAGACACCGTCGCCATCCAGGTCATGCCATTTGTATCCGGAAATGCCGGACTTGACTGCAACCGACTGTGTCGACAGTTGGTTATCCATCTGTCCGGGAGTAAAATCCGTAGCAGCGGCCACCGAATGGTGATAAGGAGAACCGCTGATGCCACCGGCGCCCATACCCGGCCCCCAGGACAATGGTGACGAAGGATATTCAAGTCCGACTGCGACGTGTCCAGCATAGAGGATCATCACATCTTTCGCATCCCCTTCCCAGGAGATGGTCCAAAATACCGTGCTGTCACTAGCGGTACTGCCAGACAAGACCGGATTGATGGTAACAGTGGCATTTGTTATTGATCCATTGGCAGCATACAAATCGATCGTTCTGGCTCCATATCCTTTAACGTTCTCAAACTCATTGATCCGAGGGACTCCCGCGTGGGGGTCAGATGGTAGATTTACGACCTCATGAGAAGTCCATATACCCTCGGAGGTGCCGATCCATTTCCAGTTGTCGTTCCAAACTTGACCGTAATCGGCAGCTAGTTCGACTGCTTGATCCCAGCTCGTCAGGAAATCGTAGGCGTATTTTCCACTTTTCGTGAACTGATACGAAAACGTCACTGAATGGGAAGTCGCGTTCGGCAGATCGGTGATGATCAGCCGTTGCGGAACCGACATCCCTTCAACATAGTCTGACTTATTGTCATTCAGATTTCCAAAAATCCATTCAAATGTACCTTCGTTGGCAAATTGCGCAAATGTCGTTTGCGTAGCCGCCAGTATCGGCGTGAATCCGATTGCGTTGAGCAGCAAAGACACAACGGCCAGAAATGCGAGTAGTTTTTTTCTCATGTCATACACCCCTTTTCTGTAGACAATGTTGTCTGAAAACATGTCGGATGCCTGATGTTTTTTATCGAGTCGCATGTGCTCTTTCCCCCCTTTGAGGTTCAAAAAAAAACAAAAACAGCCAGTCACGGAACCTCTATGGTCCCGGCAACTGGCTGTCTACTCAGAAATATGTATTCTGAGTGAAGACCCTCTAGCTTTGCGTCAATCCGTTTCCGGATTTTTGCCAAACTTGTCCGATTGAATTTTCAAAGGTGAACACTTTCCCATTCAGAATTGTTCGTTGTAACCTGATTATAGGTGGGCACTCTCTGTAATACAAGTGTAATGTTAAGAGTTTTTCGAATGACACGAAAAGTTTACAATTGATAAACAAACACACAACATCGATGCCATTGAGCCAAAAAACCACCTAACAAGACACGATTATCGATTCAATATCAATATAGTTGACCCGTAGTCAAGGCAAGGTCACATTAGTTACCGTTACACGTGTTATGAAAATTAAATAACTGAATGAAAAAGGAAGTGACCTCGATCGGCACATACCGGATATCTCGTGCCTCTGTTTCTTTGCGTCACAAGGAAAACGGCACCCCGGCTGAAGTGTCGGGATGCCGTCTGCGGATCATGGATCTGATTGTCACTACTCGTCTGCGATCCGTCCCGGGAGCGGGATGTGATCCAGAGATACCAGAGGAATCCCTTTGTATTCCGTCCGCTTCTCCCCTTCCGTCAATACGCAGGCGATCACTGCCAGTTCGAATCCGATCTTTTCCGCCATGATCATCACGGCGTCGATGGTTCCGCCGGTGGAGACAACGTCATCGATAAAGCACAGTTTTTTGCCTTGGAACTGCTCGTACTTCTCACGCCCGATCCAGAGATGCTGCGGATCCTCCGTGGTGATGGACTTGACCACGATGTGCTTGGGATCATGCATGAATCCTTTGCGGTTTTTGCGCAATTCCAGGTAACTTTTGTGCGATCCGGAAATCGCTTGCGCGAGTCCCGACGATTTGGTCTGCACCGTCACGAAGGAATCGAACGAATACGGCGCCAATTTGCGCGTGAGTTCCCGGGCGGCCATCCGGTTCCACTCGGCTTCTCCCGTCATATCAAATGAGTAGATGAAAAAGCCGCCGCCGATGTCCATACGCTGCAAATCGACCGGATAGTCGGGTCCCAGGTGCACGCGCCAAATTTCCGGAAATTGAGATTGCATCAAAAAAGCCTCCTACGCCAGACCGACATATGACCCGAAATACCGAACCAGAACCCCGACTACCATGCCGAGGAAGGGGTTTTTGGACCAGGCGGTTACGCCGAGTGCGATGTAGCCGCTCATAGGCTGGTCTGACTGCGACACCGCCGAGAGATTCGGGGCGAAGGTCAGCGCAAAGCCGATGACCAGCAGGAATCCGGCTATACTTTGTGCGGGTAGAAATTTGCCCAGACGGCCGATCAGTCCGACGAGGATCAGAATACCGGTCAGGAACATGAAGACGATACCGCACAGCACCGGCCAGGGAGCACCAGCGGTACCGGAGATGATCGCTTCGATCGGAGGGCCGCCGAAAAGAGCACTGGGAAAGTCTGCCAAAGAGTTGATGATCGACAGGTGGTCAAAGTTCTGCTCCATCCCGGCAATGCTCGCGGTGATGCCGCCAAAGGAGATGTTCGCGCCGATGTTGAGCATCACCAGACTCAGTGCGCCCAGGATGACTGTCAAGTTGAGAGCGGGTTTGATGATTTTGAAATCGCTCCAGTACTCTTTTTTCCAGAAGCGCCATTCAGAACTCATCTTCACAGGTTCGCGCCCTTCCTCTTTCATCACTTCGGTGAGGTCGACGCGACGTTTCTGGAGGAACAGGAAATCAGCGGTAGAAATCACGACCGAGATAAAGATGGTGAGGACCACTTTGTTGGGATTGTTGAGGAAGATCGCATACGCAGCGATCGCGGTCACGATCGAGATCAGTGCCGTCCGGCGCTCCTGCCCGAACATGTCCCAGGAGACGCCTGCCAGAATCAGTCCGACGCCGGCCATCATGCCGCTCAGGATCGTGGCACCCGCAAAATCGGCGATCCATGTGATGCCGCCGAAAATCCCGAGAGAGATCATCAGCAGTGCCGCCAGCAGAATTGAACTGATGTTGTTTCGCAGGTTCTTCTTGATGCTGGCAACGGTGATCGTTTCAGCCTGTGCGGATATCGGGGTGACCGACCCGGTGAACAGGTTGCCGAACGCGCCGACCAGATAGGCGAATCCGGCCGGTTTCAACGCGAATCCCCTCGCTTCCGCATACAGCAACTGGGGAACACCGTTGATGATCACGGCAATGACCGCCAACACGAATGGACCGATGGACTCGAAAAATCCCATACGCATACACTCCTTTGGGGGATGGATGCACACAATATACACAATCTTGTATGCTTATGCAATCAGGCGGAGGAGCGCATTTGACCGTGGGAAAAATATCAATGAGAGAAATCTGTTTTGCTCCGGATTACCGCGGCGTACAGACATACCAATGCGCCCGCGTGTCCACCGGAATCACATGCACATCCGAAAAACAGGATTGCATGTCTGCCATGCATTCTTTCATTTCCGACTCAGCATACCGGATGAAATGGAAGTAGTCTCCCCGTTCCAGCCATTCGATCAGGGAGATCAACAGGGTACGGTTCTGGTTGTAATCGTGGATGATCACACTGCGCCGGGTGACCCTTCCCATTTCCCGGTACATCCGTATCCTGTCTTCCCGCGACATGCCATGCGCGACGTACGAAGCGATGGAGAAATCGAACGACTTATCCTCAAACGGGATATGAGACAGAACATTGCCGCGCACAAAATCGATCCCGACCGTTTCCGGACGGCGTCTGGCAATCCGGAGCATGTTGTTTGCAGGATCCATGCCGGTGACCGACAGTCCCTTATCGCGCAGGATCGAACACAAAGCTCCCGTCCCGCACCCGACATCCAGAATCGAATCAAACGGGATAAAACGCGGTTCTGGTGATGCGTGCGCAAGTACCTTGTAGAAATATCGACGTTGCCGCTTGAAAAACAAGCCGTAGACCGGTGCGACAAAGTTGAATAAAAAGCTGCTGAATTGCCTGCCCATGTCCCTTCTCCTATCTCCACACGAGGAGAGCCTTTTGTTTCAGGATGCCGATAAAACCAGTAAGAAGGTGTACCCCGCGTACACAAGAACCAGTACGGATCCTTCCCACCGGTTGATGCGTCCCTGCCGTCCCCGAAACCCGAATCCGATAAGGAAAAGAGAAACCGTCAGCGCCCCCATAACCGGCAGATCCCGTGACAACAGGTCCGGTTCCGCTACAAAAGGGTGGATGGTGCCAGCCAGACCGACTACAGCCAATGTATTGAATAAATTAGAGCCGATAATATTGCCGAAAGCGATATCATGCTCCCCTTTCCGGGCTGCTGCAATCGAAGAAGCCAATTCCGGTAACGAAGTTCCGACCGCCACGACCGTCAAGCCAACGATCAGATCGCTAACCCCCAGTCGCTGCGCGATCTCCACCGCACCAAAGATCAGAACCTGTGAACTGACGATCAACAGAAACAATCCGGCGATCAACCACAGCACGGAGTTCCTGAGTGAGAGTGTTTTTGCGGCTCCTTCCGCTTCCACTTCCGGGATCAGAGCGTCGGACGTGCGGCTTCTTCCCTGACGAACCGTCCAGAACATCAATGCTATGAAAACCAGCAGCAGAAACAATGCGTCCCATCTTGTCAAATTGCGATCCAGCAGCAATCCGATGGTTAGAAAGGTTACCAAAGCCAGGATGGGGAGTTCTTTACGCAATACAGCAGACTGGATGACGACGGGGCTGATGAGGGCGGTCACACCCAGGATCAGGGCAATGTTGGCGATATTGGATCCATACGCGTTGCCCAGCGCGATCCCCGTGCTGTCTTCGATCGCTGCGAGAACCGATACGACCAGTTCCGGTGCGGACGTACCAAATCCCACGACTACCATGCCGATCAGCAGCGGCGGCATTCCCAGGTGACGGGCAACCGAAGAAGCGCCGTCTACAAAACGATCCGCGCTCCATACCAGAAGCGCAAGTCCAGCCAGCACGGCGAGTATGGCAAGCCACATCCATCCAGTCTCCTATCCGTCATGGTTCCCAACACTACGTTCACGCGGTATCAGTCTTCGACTCTGTCTACCCGGTAAGCTTCATCAGAAGATATCTGATCCCGGACCCATACGGAAACCTGCCCGCCATTGCAGGGGAACAACCCGTTCCCTTCCTGGTCGATGGTTATTTTATCGGTCCGGTTGCCTGTATAGTCGGCATACACCGTACCGTGGTTGTTAGTACCGACGTTCATCTTCTTTTCGCCGCCATCCCCATTGCTCATGATGACAGCGCAGCCATATGGATGACTATCATCCCCCGATCGAACCCATCCTACCAGTTGATGGTGGTCAAAGTAATCCGTCTCATCACCATACGCATGCCGTGACCTCAGGTAAAGCAGTTTGTCGATGATCTCCCGGTGTCCCTCGATGGGCTCCGGCGCCTTGATGCCATAGTAATCCCCGTAAAAAATCATGGGATACCCATCCCGGCGAAGCAGAATCAGCGCATAGGCCAGAGGCTTGAACCAGGGTTCCACCCAGGATTCCAGCGCCTGCGTCGGCTGGGAGTCGTGGTTGTCTACAAAAGTCACGGCATGTTCCGGATGTTCCCGGACCAGTGTGCCGTCCAGAAGGGTTCTCATGTCGTACCGGTTTCCGGACTTGCCGGCGGTATACAGATTGAAATGGAGCTTCACATCGAACAGGTCGGTTTCGAACCCGATACTGTCCAGATAGTCGTTAATCTCCACCCGATCCTGTTTCCAGTATTCGCCGACCGCATAAAAATCCGCACGATATTCTCCCCGGATCATCCGGATCAGATCGCGCAAAAAAACGTCTTGAATATGCTTGACGGCATCCAGGCGAAACCCGTCCACTCCCGTCTCCCGCACAAACCAGAGCGCCCAGTTGCGGATCTCCCGCACTACTTCGGGATTTTTGTAGTCGATGTCGTTGAACATCAGATAGTCGTAATTCCCGTTCTCGTGCGTAACCCCTTCCGACCAGCCCTTGTTCTCTCCCTCGATCCTGTAAATGGCGCGTTTGTTGTCGCGCGCATTGTAATCGACTCCTGAAAAATGGACCCAGCTCCACCGAAACGATGAATAGCGGTCGCCGCGTCCGGGAAACGTGAACCGGGTCCAGGCTTCGATCTCATGAGGGTCCGATATCGCACGGGTCCGGTCGGTTGGATCCACTTCCCGTGCCGGGAAGACTTCTTTCTCATCCCCGTTGGCTTTGTGATTCAGGACCACATCGGCATATACATGGATCCCCTGCTCGTGCAGTACACGAATGGCTTCCAGGAGTTCTGCCTTGGTTCCGTATTTGGTATGTACCGAACCTTTCTGGTCAAACTCACCCAGATCATAGAGGTCATAGATGCCATATCCGGTATCAGAGGAGGAGGTGGCCTTGAACGCCGGCGGAACCCAGACGCTGGTAACACCCAGCTCTTTCAGATGCCCGGCGTCTTCTTTCAACCGGATCCAGAGGTCGTTCTCCAGATCTTGCATATACCATTCAAAATATTGAAACAGGATCCCGTTTCGAGCCATATACACAATCCTCATTCCGAATTGTACCCGATCGGATGTATTCCGTACGTTCCCTGTGATCGTTATTAAAATGTTATCTTTGTGTATATCCTATTTGTAGAACTTCCCCTTAAAGAAATTTTCCTTTCCCGTCTTTCTTGCTGTCACCCTGAACAACACACAGCCGTCCGGGCATACGATGTCCTTGCTGTATTTACCGCTTCCTCCGATGTTTTCCAAATCCCCGCCGCTTCTTACCGCCTCCATGATCGGATACAGCATCATCATGACTTTGGAACAGATCCCCTGGCCGTCTTCGTTGACGGGGCAACCGTAGGTACAGGTATACCGGTCTCCGACTTCCTCCCCGTTGCGGCAATACCGCTCTGTATGGTCGCCTCGCAGGAATCCTGTGACTTCGACCTCAAACGCGTACTCCTCTTCATACCACTTTTTCATATGCCCCCCTGTGTTTGATGGTTTATTGCTTTCATTTACTGTTTATTTTACCACGTGCGTTCGACCTGAAATGACAACGAGAATTCTCTATGTATCCGCTCATTTCATAGCAATTTCGTCCCCATAAGGCTTGCTTCTTCGTGCTAAACTGTTGTTACATATATTTAGGACGGAGAGTAATCGATCTCAGACTTCCACCCACTGGAATACATACGTGCAAGAAACAGTTCCCGCGCAGACACCTCAATCGTAAAATGTCCACATACCTCTTCACCTGGATGGCTCACTCAGGATCCCTCCACTCTTTCGAAAAGGCAGGGCAGATACGTGATCAATTTGAATCGTGACGGCGCGTTATTCAAATCATTAAAAATCACTCTTATCTATTTGCTGGTTGGATGTGCCTGGATCCTTTTAACCGACCGTCTTGTACAGATCCTGTTTTCCGAACTGGCACAGATGGTATTCTTCTCCGTCATCAAGGGGCTTTTATACGTCTTTGTCTCAGCACTGCTGATCTTCTGGTTGACATATCCCGCCTTAAAGCGGATTTTTGACGCGCGGGAAGCATTGTACCGGTCCAATCAGGATTTGGAAACATCCAGCCGCCAATACAGGGACCTGTCCCGTGAGTATCGCCAGAATGAGATGCTCCTCAAATCCCTGATAGATTCCATCCCGGACTTGATCTTCTACAAAGACAACAATGGTGTGTATCTGGGCTGCAACGCCGCATTTGAAAAATTTGCCGGAAGACCGGAAGAGGAGATCGTCGGTAAAACCGATCTGGATTTGTTCCCGGATCAGGCCGCAGAGTGGTTCCGTCGCATGGATGAAGAGATGGCGAAAACCTCCGCAGCCCGGATCAACGAGGAGAAAGTGGAGTATCCGGACGGATCAGCAGCCGTTCTGGAAACGCTTAAAACGCCCTATTTTGATCTTGAGGATCATGTGATCGGGATGATCGGAGTCAGCCGGGATATCACGGAACGGAAAACCAGAGAAGAAATGATCCGCCACTTGAGCTACCACGATGTTGTCACAGGCGTTTATAACCGGACCTACTTCGAAGAGTCCCTGTCCGTGATGGACACCGCAGAGAATCTCCCGCTCTCTGTGATCATCGGCGATGTCAACGGCCTCAAGCTCATCAACGACGCGTTCGGACACAAAGAAGGTGACCGGTCGCTCAAGTTGATCGCCGGCATCATGACAGCAAATGCCCGGGACGGAGATGTCGTCACCCGGACGGGCGGTGATGAATTCACCATGCTGCTGCCCCGTACAGGCAGCGACGAGGTCAAACTCGTGGCGGACCGTATCCGGTCTGCGTGCGTGGAGATATGCCTGGAGGAAGGCAGGTTGTACACGGACATCTCGTTGGGTTATGCGACCAAGGACGAGTCAACCGGGGAACTGGCCAAGACTCTGACGTTGGCGGAGGAGATGATGTATCGGAGAAAGCTGCTGGAAAACCGGAGCCTGCACAACAACATCCTCACTTCCATCAAGTCGACAATGTTTGAAAAGAGCAATGAGACGGAAGCACATGCCAGCCGCCTGGCCGACCATGCCCGCAGGCTGGGCATGGAACTCGGGCTGCAAGAGGACAAACTGGATGAGCTGGAACTGACCGCCACGCTGCACGACCTCGGAAAAATCAATATCGATAAGAACATTCTCACCAAACCCGGACCGCTCACAGAGGAGGAATGGGTCGAGATTCGGAAACATCCCGAAGTCGGTTTCCGAATCGCAAGAGCAATCCCCGAGTTGCGCCATATTGCGGAATACATCCTCGGCCATCACGAGCAATGGAATGGGAGCGGGTATCCGCTGGGTCAGTCCGGACCGTCCATCCCGCTGATCTCACGTATCGTTTCCATCGTGGATGCTTACGATGCCATGACACAAGACCGGGCATACCGGAAAGCCATGTCACCGGAGCAGGCCCGTATGGAGCTTTTGCGAAACGCGGGCACACAGTTCGATCCGGACATCGCGCGCCTGTATGTAGAAAAAATTCTCTCCTGAGCCGAGTCGTGATATCTGTCATTCTGCTAAAAAAGACATTGCCTGCCGCCCGGATTTTCTGACGGAATCCCGTAAGTCGCGGATCATCCAAAGTCTTCTTTGTCATACATGGCCATGATATAGGGATGTTCGGGATCATAGTGCGTCAATGGTTCCGGGTGGTCAACGCGACCTGCCGGCCGGATGTTCCGGCCTGTCACGCCTTGCGTGTCGTCACCGAGATCTTCACGGCATGCGGCCAGCAACACCTCCAGACGGGAAACCACATCGCGGTGATCGCCAGAGAGGTCGGTGGTTTCTCCCATATCCTGTTCGAGATCGTACAGTGCTGTCATACCCGCTCTGTCTTTTTGAACATGCAGTTTCCACTTCCCTTCCCGGACCGCTTCCAGGCTGTTGCGCATATAGTAATAAAATGAGGTTCGGGGGGAAGGCGCCCGTTCGGTCAGCATGGGAAGCAGATCCAATCCGTCAGTAATCCGGTCGGCTGGAAGATCCGCATGACCGAGGTGCGCAAAGGTTGGATAAAAATCCAAGGAACTCACGATCCCGTTCTCGACCGATCCCGCAGGAATCCGACCGGGCCAGCGAAAGATGCAGGGAACGCGCTGGCCGCCCTCCCATGTGGTACCTTTGGTGCCGCGCAGCGGCGCATTGCTGCCCCCGCGATCGCCGCGGGAACCGTTGTCCGAAGTAAAGATGACCAACGTATCCTCATCCAGCCCCAACTGCTTAAGCTCATCCAGCAGGACACCGGTGGCCCAGTCCACACAGGCCACAGCAGCACCATATTCCCCGTTGCGGGATTCGCGTTCGAACCGTTCAGGAGCGTAATGGGGCAAATGGACGTGCATGTGGGCAAAGTACAGGAAAAAAGGATCCTTTCGCCGGTCGCGGAGGAAGCGTACCGCCTGTTCCACATAACGTTCGGTCAGAGACCGCTGGTCCGGCTGTTCCTCAAGGACTTCTTCGTCCCGCAACAGCGGGAGCGGAGGCATGGTATCCGGCCGGCCCGCCTGCCGGCCCATGTCGTTGCTGTACGGCAATCCGTAGTATTGGTCAAATCCGTGGCGGGTCGGCAGAAAATCTCTCTGATCCCCGCAGTGCCACTTGCCGATCAGCATGGTACGGTATCCGGATGTTTTCAGGAGTGTGGCAATAGTGATTTCATCCGGATGCAGGCCGATCCCCTGCCCCGGGAACAATACCCACTGTCCGTCGAATTCCCCGAATCCGATACGGGGCGGGTAGCATCCGGTCAGCATGCCGCCACGGGACGGAGTGCAGACCGGGGACGCCATGTAGAAGTCCGTGAGTCGCATGCCCTCGGACGCCATCCGGTCGATCGCGGGGGTTACATTGACTTTGGAACCATAGCAACCCAGATCACCATATCCCAGATCGTCACAATTGATGAGGATGATGTTCGGCTGATCTCGCATAAAACCCTCCTGCTGTACCAGTGTGCACGAGCTGACGTTATTCACCTGGACTTGCTCTGTATTGAATTATGGATTGATCTATATAAAAGAAACCATTTATTGATAATTTAATCGCTTATCAATAAATGGTTTTACTTTTGCTTGGTGGAGGCGAGGAGAATCGAACTCCTGTCCGAAACCGTATCTGCCGGGACCATCTCCGGGTGCAGTCTCTGATCAAGTATTCCCCTTCCGGTACACCCAGGGACAGGTGATCCGGTCCGGTAGCTTCATATCTACACCGCGACGGCAAAGCTTATGCCGCGGCGTTCCCAAGTTTATCCTGCCGGCTTGTAAGGTCTGCTATCTGACGCCAGGGACCCATCCAGCAGATCGGATGGCCTGACGGTAGAAGCGATTAAGCTGCTACGAGTGCCGTTTTGTTGGCAGTTGTGTTTTTCCTCGTTTTTTTAAGAGGCCAACGAGGATCCTCTACCCGCTTTCCCGGCTTCAACAACCCCGTCGAAACCAGTGCGCCCCCCTATTGATCTGCCAAAGAACACGACCTGTGTGAATACAAAGAAGTACTCACACAGACTCCATTATGGGGGAGCCGGGAATGAAAATCAAGTTTCCAGCCGATGAAGTCTTTGCCGGACTCCTGGTTTACCCAAGGAGCACAAGCAGAAGCTCGCGCAGCAATTTGCCCGCGGCCGCGGTTGAAATACCGGACGGATCATAGGGCGGAGACAGCTCCACCAGATCGGCTCCGACCAGAGAAAGACCGCGCAGCGAGCCGATCGCCTGGGCGAGCGCCTGAAAGGATACACCACCCGGTTCCGGCGTTCCGGTTCCGGGAAAGACGGAAGGGTCCAGCACATCCAGATCGATAGTCACATAAACCGGATGCCCGTGGAGCAGGTCGATCGCGGCAGGCAGACCTGCCAGATCAAACAAATGCTGCCACACATGCCCTTCCCGGCCTAGCAAAAACTCTTCCCGCAACCCGGAACGAATCCCGAGCTGGTAGATTCGACCGTCTCCAAGCAGATCGTGACAACGCCGGAGCACGGTAGCGTGCGACAGTTGCTGCCCGACATAGTCTTCGCGCAAATCGGTATGTGCGTCAAAATGCAGGATGTGAAGATCCGGATATCGCCGGCAGAGTGCTTCTACCGCGCCCAGTGTGACGAGATGTTCTCCGCCCACCATAACCGGGATCTTGCCGTCAGCCACCACTTCTGCAGTCGTTCTCCGGATGATAGACAGAGGTTTTTCGGGTCCTCCGAAAGGGAGGTCGAGATCCCCCAGGTCGTGGACAGGTGCCCCTTCCAGATCCGCATCCTGCTGCGGACTGTACGTTTCGAGTCCGTATGATTCACGACGGATGGCAGGCGGGCCGAATCGAGTGCCAGGACGATAGGACGTCGTTCCGTCATAAGGAGCGCCAAACAACACGATTCTGGCGTCCTCATATGTAGATTGAACCGCCAGTATGGTGGGAGCGGGATTAGCCGTCGGCATGATCCAGCATCTCCTTTACATAATTCGGCAACGCGAATGAACCGACATGCAGCTGCGTATTGTAGTAGCGGGTGTGAAGACCCAGTGCATTCCAGGCGGCGGCGTCCAGATCCGCGATCGGGTCTCTCTTTTTGGAGGCGAACCCGAACAGCCAGTGCCCGGAGGGATAGGTTGGAATATGCGCCTGGTATATTTTACAGATCGGGAATTGCGCACGGATCATGCGGTGGGTCCGCTTCATGGCTTCCGCGTATTGCTCGTAATAGGGGGACTCGTGCTGGTTCACCAGAATGCCGTCTTCTCCCAGAATCCGGTAGCAGTTTCCATAGAACTCTTTGGTGAACAGTCCTTCACCCGGTCCGAAAGGATCGGTTGAATCCACAATAACCAAATCATATACGTCGTTTCGGGTGCGGACAAACCGCAGCCCGTCCTCAAAAAACAGGCGGACACGGGCATCGTCAAACGCACCCGCGGTCTGCGGGAGATGTGTCCTGCAGGCGTCGACGACCATGCGGTCTATTTCCACGACATCGATCTGCTCGATAGTGGTGTATCTTGTGAGTTCCCGGACCGTTCCACCGTCCCCTGCCCCGATGACCAGAACGCGCCTGATCTCGGGACGGGTTGCCATCGGCACATGGACAATCATGTCATGGTAGATGAATTCGTCCTTTTGTGTGAGCATCATCTGCCCGTCCAGCGTCAGGAAGGTTCCGAACTCCCCGCTCTGAAACACGTCGATCCGCTGGAACTTGCTCTTTGCCGTATAGAGCTGCCGATCGACCTGAATCGAAAAGCGAACTCCCGGGGTATGTTCTTCGGTATACCAGAGATCCATCTGAAATCCCCCTTATGCCATGACCCGGATCGTGCCGAGCGTCAGATCTTCTGCGCCGGTCACCAGGCAGCCTTTTTCTTTGGAATACAGAACATGTTCCACCAGTTCGCTGGTGATGCGTTCACCGGGGGCGATAATCGGTATGCCGGGCGGATAACACATGACAAATTCACTGGAGATGAACCCGGGACTCTGGTGGATGTCCACCGCCCGGGAAGGCGCGTAGAACGCTTCTTTGGGGGTAGCCGCCACATCCGGGGCGATGTATTCGGTCGCGAGCATGCCGGCTTTGTCCTTGGCAAACCGCCGGCGGATTTCAGCCAGTGACGAGGCCAGACGCTCGATCGCGTAGGCATTGTCCCCCATCGATAAAATCGCGAGAATGTTGCCGAGGTCTCCGAACTCGATCTGGATGCCGTATTCTTCCCGGAGCAGGTCACTGACTTCGATGCCCGCCAGTCCGATGTCCAGCGTATGAATCGATAATTTCGTCTCATCGAACGCGTAGCACCCGTTGCCGTTTACAATGTCGCGCGCAAACGCGTGATAACCACCGATGGCGTTGATTTCATTGCGCGCGTACCGGGCAAGATCCAGTACACCCGCGAAAATGTCATTGCCTTCCAGTGCCAGCGTACGCCGTGCCAGATCGAGCGACGACATCAGCAGATAGGAAGCGCTGGTCGTCTGGATCAGGTTGATGG
>CAZBKR010000029.1:0-15667 GCA_964492455.1 uncultured Oscillospiraceae bacterium | reverse complement strand
GCGCTTTTTTCCGTGGTGACCTCATGTTTGAACTTGCCCTGGGTGGAGTCGTAGCGGATCTGATACGCGAAATAGTCTGCGTCCGTCGAGACATCGGCGACAGCTACGACGTCGATCTCTTTCCCGAGCAATCCCTGATCGCAGATCGCCTGGAACACCATGCGGCCGATGCGGCCAAAGCCATTGATGCCAACCTTGATAGCCATGTTTATACCTCCGTATTCATTTCCTCTCGGTACGAGAGGCATGTTCGAATGTGTGCATGGAAAGTTTATAGCATGGACCGCCCTTTTTCAATTGCGAAAACGCACAGAATTGGCTCGGGGAGCCCCTCTCCTGATTGACAGTCGCCGTATCCGATGGTAGTATTCCTGTGCGTGCGCGACAGACTTCACGGTTGTCGCGAACGTGACATGGCTCAAGGAGAGATGGCTGAGCTGGTCTAAGGCGCACGACTGGAAATCGTGTGATGGCTAATACCCATCCGAGGGTTCAAATCCCTCTCTCTCCGCCAATGATAAAGCGCCTGAAAGGGCGCTTTTTCATTGGGGGAGAGACACTCTCCGCATAAAATATCAATAAGCGCCTGGAAAGGCGCCTTTTTTGTTGGTGGAGAGACACTCTCCGCATAAAATATCAATAGGCGCCTGAAAGGGCGCTTTTTTCGTGTTCTGTTTTTCATGTTGCAATATTGTTTCACCTCCTTAGCTTTATTGCATTTCTTTCGCACACATGAATCCGGAATGTTATAGTGGCTCTACTCGCAATTCGCATACTAAACAACAGAAAAGAAAGGGATTATTATGGCTGTCAGGCATATGAGAAGCTTTGTTCTGTTCTTTCTGTGCTTCGTTCTCATTCTTCCCGTAATGCTGCTCGCCGGATGCGACAGCAGTGAAAGCACGTTCAGCGGCTATGTCTATGCGGACGGGCCTGTCTCCAACGCGGAGTTGAGTGTGTATGACGCGAGCGGCAAAAAAATCCTCGCATCGAACCACCTGACTGCTGACGAACAAGGCGTTATCCTTGTCAAAACGACGAAAGCTTTACCCGCTGAATTTCGAATCGTGGCGGAGGGCGGCACCTTGTATGGCGAGTCCTTTGACGCTGCGCTCAGCGCTGACATACGCGGATATCAAGCCGACACGGATACGATCTATGTCAATCCAGCCACTACCATCGTCAGCGCCTATCTCGACAAGAATCCTTCCATAGATTATGCCGGGGCGACCCTTGCCGTGAAGCGGTTTCTGGAAATTCCGGAATCAGTAGATCTGCCGAGCGGAACACAGCTCTCGAGCGAAACCTTTAACATCTCCCAGTTTCTGCGGGAAGCCGGCGATAACGGCGGGATTCATTCGTTTATCCAGACACTCCTTGTCGAGATGGAGGCCGGACAAACCCATCCGTTCCAGGAACCGCCGGGGCTGCAGGGGTTAGCCTCCGGTCTGGCTGTCGCGCTTGCCGAAGGAGCTGCTGGCTACGTCGGCGGAGAACTGATGGGCTGGGGCCTTGACAAGGCCGGCATCAACTTCGGCGAGGAAGACCATACGGAAGAAGAACTGCAGAAAATCAATGAAGGCATGGCGGAGATGAAAGTGGAACTGGCCAAAATATCCGTTCAGCTCGATGCCATCAGTCTCCAGTTGAAAAACATTCTCGAAGAACTGGAGGATATGCTGAAACAAATCACGCACCAGCAGGCCTTGTCGGATTATGGCATTCGGGTCCTTCAGGTCAACGATCTCATTTCGAGCATCAAAACAATCAGGAGGGATCTGAACGCTTTCATCCTCAATCCGGGCAAGGATCCGGAACCAATGAGACAAGCTCTGATCAGCCGGATAGAGTCGAAAGTCATCGACAATGCGGATGTGATTCACAACCTGCTTGTCGGGCTGGCGGGCGAAAAGCCGCTGCTCACTTTATGGCGCGAGATCGTGTATGAAGATCGTTATCTGGATTGGTATGACTACGGAAAAATCAAGTCGCAATTTGATTTTTTCAGACAGTGGCAGGAGGCCATTCTGCTTCTGCAGGTTGAATATTATCATGCAATGGAAAGTGAACCCGGGCAGAACACGGCTATTATCATGGACTGTATCAACAATTTCAACGAACAACTGGAAAAGCAGGAATCGCTCCTTTGCGCTCCGATCGAGAAGTATACTGTGGTCGACACAAAGTGGGATTGGATGTTCTACTCCGAGGACATCGAATTTGGCAAGCCCGAAAGCGCCTTCAAACTGGCTGGTAAAACAAGAGACCAGGTGAAGGCTTATATGTCTGAACTCGCCGGAGCCAATTACGCCGGGTATGATGACTGGGGGGTGTTTGATTACGACTTCTTCGGCGCACTGGTTGAAGACCATATTTTCGAAAAAGCTCCCTGGAACTGGACGGAACATATGGTGACGCAGGGGTGGCCTGGTGTAAAGATCGACGAGGGAACCTTGGTCCCGTTTTATGAACTGTCGAATCACGTCAATCTGGTATGCATTATCAATACCTCTAACCAATTCAAACGAAAGGTAAGTTTCCCGGAAGCCGGTTATAAAACAACAGGTTACGGACTGATCATGACGGCGCGTGAGGTAACAGCCGCAGAGTACGGATATGAGCATTTGAAAAAGTAAAAAATCAACGTCAGGATGCTGCTTCACATGGCGGCATGCTCCACAGAATGAGGGAAGCGCCTTAAAGGGGCGCTTTTCCTGTTGCGGGACATTCCCGGTTTTCGAAGCGGACACAGCCATTTTGATGTCACCGTAAATGGATACAATATATATGCATGGTTGCCTCCAGCCGATGCGGCGACACAAGAGGAGAAAATCCAAGATGATCGACCCGGACGAGTGCCTGATTGTCCATTATTGTCACCCCTATTGCAGCCCGCTGCAAAACATCGTCCGACTGCCGAAAGAGGAAGCGTTTGTGCTCGCGCGCAACTTGGCGGCAGCAAATCCCGACACCACCGCCTTCTACCGGTTTGCGGATTTTGAAAACTATTACGATCTGCGTATGCGACAGGACCGGTGGCTGTATGATACATTTGTCGCGCTTGGCGGCAAGCCTAAAGAGCGTCATCCCCTTTCCTTTGTCTTCCAGGGAAGTGCGTATCTGGCAGAATGGTTTGGCAATGGAACAGTTACGGTTATTCCTCTAAAGGAGATCCCGGCGGATTGCGTGAGTTTCACCTGGGGCGACAGCGGCGCACGTTATAACAGGGGCGAGTCGATGACCCTGTACACGAAAGAGGCATTTTCTGAAGTTCTACGCACTTACCACGGATCGCTGGATTCTTTTTTGGAAGAAGTGGCGCTCACCCATCGTTATATCGAAGTACAGGTCTGGGACGATGCGTTCTGCACGCGACCCTGTTTGTAAGTGTTGCAGTGTGTGGATTCACATCAGGCTCAACAAAGAAATATGGTGACTGCCGTCCGGCTGTGCGATCATAATAGAAGAACTGGATACGCGTCGGCTCCGCGACCGGCAGGTCGACCGCGAATCGCCGGATACAGACACCGCTGATGCACACGGAGGACTCGCCATGATGTCGATCGACCCTTCTCTGGTTCCCTACAAGACGCTGTTTGACGGTACACCGATCCCCGCTGTGGGACTGGGCACCTTCGGGTCCGACCACGCGGATGAAAACGATGTCGCTCAAATGGTGTATGAAGCCGCACGGGCAGGCTACCGGTTGTTTGACTGTGCCGCCGTCTACGGCAACGAGCCACAGATCGGAGAGGTGTTTCAGAGGTTGTTCCAGGAACATGTTGTCGAGCGATCGGACATCACGGTCATTTCCAAGGTCTGGAACGACATGCACGGCAAAGGTGACGTATTGCTTTCCTGCGCCCGGACACTCCGCGATCTGCGGATCGAATATCTGGATCTCTACCTTGTTCACTGGCCTTTCCGCAACACTCACCTCGCCGGTTGTGATGGAGACGCAAGAAATCCGGATGCCAGACCTTTCTCCATCGACGATTACGTCGAAACCTGGAGACAGATGGAAGATCTGGTGAAAAGGGGCCTGGTAAAGCAGATCGGTATGTCCAACATGACACTTCCCAAACTCAAAGCGGTCTTACCGAAATGCGGGATCAAACCCGCGGCAATGGAAATGGAACTGCACCCTGGATTTCAACAGCAGGAGTTGTTTGCTTTTTGCGTCGCGAATGAAATTCTGCCGATCGGATACTGTCCTTTGGGTTCTCCTGCCCGGCCGGACCGGGACAAAGCTCCCGGAGACGTAGCGCCGACAGGGATGCCGGTGATCCGCAACATAGCCCACGCGCACGGTGTCAGCCCCGCGGCGGTCTGCCTCCAGTGGGCAGTACAGCGCGGACAGGTTCCGATCCCGTTTTCAATGCATCATTATGTGGAAAACCTCTCCTGTGTCCTCGACGGCCTTCTATCGGACGCGGAAATGGCGGCTATCGCCGACGCTGATGCAAACTGCCGCCTCATCAAAGGACAGGTATTCCTCTGGGAAGGCGCAAAGGGATGGGAAGACCTATGGGATATGGACGGGGTGATCACACGGTGAACACACAACATTTGGAAATGAGGGCGCACACATGACCAGACCGTTCGAACCGACGTTCGCATCTCTCCGCACGTTTGAGGCGGCAGACTGGTTTAGGGATGCCAAGTTCGGCATCTGGAGCCACTGGGGACCCCAGAGTGTGCCGATGTATGGTGACTGGTATGCCCGGAACATGTATATCGAAGGATCCCCCCAATATCTGTACCATCTGCGCCATTATGGACATCCTTCCGTGTTTGGATACAAGGATCTGGCCGCCACCTGGAAGGCGGAACGGTTTGATCCGGAAGCGCTGATGTCTCTCTATGTGAAGGCGGGTGCACGGTATTTTGTCGCGCAGGCGACACACCACGACCACTTCTTCAACTATCCCTCGCACCTGAACGACTTCAACGCGACACGGGTCGGACCCCGCAAAAATATCGCGGGGATGTGGCAGGAGGCCGCACGCAAGGCAGGGTTGCCGTTCGGGCTCTCGGAGCATCTCGGCGCTTCGTACAACTGGTGGGGCGTCACCAAAGGGGCCGATCGCCAGGGGCCGTTCCGAGGAGTTTCCTATGACGGTGCGATACCAGAAAATCAGCGGATTTACCACGACAGTCCCGCCATCGAACTGAACCCGGACACCTGGTATACCCATGACGCACGGTTCCGGGCGTACTGGATGGCGTGTATGGTCGAGCTGATCGACATGTTTCAGCCGGACCTCCTGTATACCGACGGCGCCCTGCCGTTCGGGAGGATCCAGAAGCGGACTGAAGGTACGCCGCCCCTCCGGGAAGAGGATTACAAATGGGGACTGGAGGCAGTCGCCCATCTTTACAACACGTCCATCGCCCGGTATGGAGAAAACCGCGCCGTCTATCTCCAGAAGGATCATCAGCCGGACATCTACCGTGTCGGCGTGCTCGATATTGAAAAAAGTCAGCTGCCGGGCATTCAACCTCTCCCCTGGAACACCGACACCTGTATCGGCAACTGGTTTTACGACGTCCGTCAGACCTACAAGCAACCCCGGCATATTGTCGAAATGCTGGTCGACATCGTCTCGAAGAACGGCTCGATGCTGCTCAACATCCTCCAGAAGCCCGACGGCTCAATCGATGACGAAACACTCCACATCCTGCGGGAACTCGCGGATTGGATCTCAGTCTGTGGAGAGGCGATCTACGGCACACGGCCCTGGAAAACGTACCGCGAGGGAGAAACCGAGGTTTCGATCGATCACGATCATTTCAAAGAAACCGCGGTCGACTGGCGTATTTCGGATTACCGGTTCACATGCAAAAAGGAGATCGTATACGCGTTTTTGATGCGCGCACCCGAAGACCGCGTGTCAGTTCTGCGCAGTTTCCAACCGGAAGAGCCCATCCGTTCGGTACGGCTCCTGGGGGGAGACGCGCTGCCCTTCTCCCGCGACCAGGGAGTGCTTGTGGTCCGGTTGCCGGAACACCTCCCCGCTCGCTATGTGAACTGTCTGGCCATCGAACGCTGATCCGCGTGACGATTGTGTTCCGGTTGTGCGATCATGGAGGAGGAAAATCACAGGTCGCTGCCCGCGATCGGAAGGACGGATAGATGGAGTTTCGAGAATGCGTCAAAGAATCCTTTTGCGTAATCGGAAAAGAGGGTTCTACAGAAGACGGAATCGCTTTTGCCAAAGCACTGTGGAAGGAAGCAAACGAACATTTTGCTGAAGTATCAGGCGTGGCAAAACGGGACGAGCACGGCGATCTGGTGGGTATCTGGGGGTTGATGTCGGATTTTTCCCGCTCCTTTCAGCCCTGGGAAAACGGGTTTACCAAAGGGCTCTACCTCGCCGGGATCGAAGCAGCGCCGGACGCGGAACCTCCACCGGGGTGGGTGCGCTGGGTGGTGCCTTCTTTCGAATACCTCTGTATAAAAAATGAGAATCCCGACAGCTTCGCAAAAGGTATGACCTGTCTTGACGAGAATGGATTCACATTGGCAGGTGCGGTGCAGGAGTTTACCAACCCGGTAGACGGCACGGGACATCTCTACTACCCCGTCCGCCGGGTGTAATCCCAAGGGCGGTTATCCTTGAGGTGCGGACTTCGCTGCTGCTTTCGCGCGTCCTTTGATCGACAAGTACCCTATGACCGACGCGGCCAGCGCACTGAGCGCGTCCACGATAAAATCCTCCATCGTATCCGACAGTGCGGCCCGTCCGATCAGCTCGGTACCGTCTGCCAGCCGGAATTTCTGCATATTGGTCGCCAACACCCCGTCGGCCATAAATTCATAGATCTCCCACACACACCCGGCCGCCAGCGCAAAACAAAAGGAAAAAAGCGCTACAAATATCGGGCTCAGTCGGATGCTGACCCTTCGGGACTCGTTCAGCAGATCCACCAGCGTGAACCCGACCAGGCCGAGCATGATCCCGCTGAACGCGTGCAGCAGCGTGTCCCAGTGTGGAATCAGATAAAAAAAATCCCGCACCTCCCCCAGGTAGATCGCGCAGAACAGGAAGAGCATGTAAAGGATCTCCAGCCCGTCCGGGATGTCGATCTGTCGTCTGCGCTCGATCAATCCCGGAAAAGACATCACGATCAGTCCGACGAGGCACTGGAGCAGCATCAGGACGTAATCGCTTTTGACTTTGGTGAATTCGTCCGTTGTCTCGGCCGGTGCCAGAATCAGCCGAACCACGGTAAAGACCGAGGAAACTGCCAGGAAGATAAATAAAATCCAGTATGAGATCCGTTTCCACTGTGCGATTCTCATGTTGACGAACCTTCCTTTTCCTGTGTGACTGGAGCCTTACGCCGGATGTGGACCGCCAGCAGGATTCCCGCTGAGACGGTGAAGATCGAGATCCATTGGGAAGTCGACAGCCCCGCCAGACTCCCCCGCGGGTCACTGCGCCAGAACTCCAGGACAAACCGGCCGATCCCGTACAGCACAAGATATCCGGACACCACGGTGCCCCGGCGGGGATTGCCGCGGGCGATCCAGAGCAGGATGGCCGTCAGCAGGAAATCCCCCGCCGCGGACAGGAGTTGGGCCGGTACCAGCGGAACCCCGTTGGGGGCGTAGTCCGAATGGGAAAAGACGATGTGGAACCATCCATCTGTCTGTATTCCATAGCAGCAGCCGGCGAGAAAGCATCCGATCCGCCCAAATCCCTGTGCTAACGCAACCGAGGGGATCAGCAGGTCAAAATAGGCCAGAAACGGCAGCTTTTTCCTGCGGCAATACAGCCAGGCGGCCGGTACGCCTGCGAGGATACCGCCATACACGACCAGTCCGCTGCCGAGGCTGAGCAACAGGGAGGGATCTTTGAGAATCTTTCCGATATTGGTGAGGTAAAACAACAGCTTGGCCCCGACCAGTCCGGCAGCCAGGCTCACCATGGCAAGACGCCAGGCTGTATCCCCGTCGAGTCCTTTGCGAGGCGCGCGCACACCTGCCAGCAGAAGCGCTGCTATCACTCCGAGACCGATCATCAGCCCGTATCCGTGAATCGTGACCGGTCCGATCGTAAACAAGTCGTTATACATGGGAGAACTTCCTTCCCTGCGGCGTTCCTTTTCCACTGTACCATGACTCGTGCATTTTTCTACGGATATATAGTACGATGTACCGTATAAAAGCGAGGTTGCGCCGGTTGCCGCGGCGCAATGGAAACGGAGAGCATGCAACGATGAAAAACATACTCTGCTACGGCGATTCGAACACATTCGGATGGGATCCGGACCGCTCCGTGCGGCTGGATCAGGACGCCCGCTGGCCCGGCGTTCTGCGTAACCGCCTGGGCGCAGGCTGTCATGTCGTCGAAGAGGGCCTGCCGGGGCGTACGACCGTCTGGGCAGACCACAGCATGGGTTTGATGAGTGGTGCCGACTACCTGTATCCCTGCCTGTTTTCCCACCAGCCGCTGGATCTCGTCATCCTGATGCTGGGCACCAACGACACCAAACCGATGTTCAGTGCGACCCCGGTCGATATCGCGCGCGGGATGGACCAGCTGATGCGAAAGATCTCTTCCTTCCGTACGGAATTCATGCCGGTGCCCCCGCCCATGCTCCTGATCGCACCCGCCCGGATCATTGAGCCCAAAGATCGTTTCGCCCAGATGTTTATGGGCGCGGACATCAAATCGGCGGAATTGGGCAGCCGGTACCGGGCTCTGGCCGCGCAATACGGCGCGCTGTTTCTGGACGCGTCCACACTGGTCGAGCCCAGCCCCGCAGACGGAATTCACCTGAATGAGGCTTCTCATCGCATCCTCGGGGAGGCGGTGGCGGATTTGGTCACGGACTTCCTGGGCGTCAGGCAAGTGCGGAAGTAAAGCGTGGCTGGCTGTCGTAGACCGGAATATGGGACACCTGTTCCGATACCATACCGGTATCAACCAACAGGAGGTCCCGATCGATGGAAACCACGGCACGCCCCCTCGAACATTCGATTTCATATCTGGCAATGGAACCCGGCAAGCTCTACCGGGACGGCAACCATCTATACTGTCTCAAAAGCGGCCGGTATTACTGGCTTCCCTTCGACCATTTTTCCCGGCAGTACATCACTCCGTGGAAAAAACAGACTTGTCACGATCTGGCACATCTCTCCCTGCGCCCTGTCACGGTGCGGGATCACCCGCCGGGCATTGAGGTGGAGCGGGATGGCGAAGGACGCCCGGTGCTGTTCCGCATTTTATCCTTCGGGGAGTTCTAGTGCCGGACTGACTCCATACAGAGGCCCGCAACAGTAACCGTTGCATCCGTCGGGAGGTCGCCATGACACCAGCGGGTCGATCGCTGACCGTCAACACCTTTGCCCATTTCTGTGTGGATTTTGGGTGTTTTGTGATGCTGTTCGGGGGATTTGCCAGTTCTGTTTCCGACCCGCAGCTCCTCGCAGTCGGGTTTGTCTCGTATAATGTGACCGCATTCGGATTGCAGCCGGCAATCGGATATCTGATCGATACGCATCCGCGGATGCCGGTATCCATCGCCGGGTGCCTGATGGTGATGGCAGGTCTCCTCCTGCTCCCCTGGTCCTGGCTTAGTCTTCTGGTGTGTGCGTTGGGAAATGCCTGTTTCCATGTCGGGGGCGGCATAGACGGCCTGATCAACGCCGGCGGCCGGATGTCGCGCAGCGGGATTTTTGTGTCTACCGGTGCACTGGGAGTGGGGCTGGGCACGCTGGCCGGACGGCAGGACTGGCCGGTATGGATCCCTCTGGTTCTGCTCGGCATTGCAGTCGTCGCCATCGTACGGGTTTGTCCGGTTCCGGCACGGCGACTCGTTCCCGGAATGATTCGATTCCATGTATCGTCGGGTCGTCCGTTTGCAGTCATCCTGGCATTGTGCACCACCTCGATCTTCATCCGCTCCTATGTGGGGTCGGTGCTCCCGGCCCCCTGGAAAACATCTGTTATACTGATGCTGCTGCCCGCTGTCGCAGCCGGTCTGGGTAAAGCGGGCGGAGGATGGATGGCGGACCGGTTTGGAGCCCGTCACATCGGAGTCGGCAGTCTGCTGGTCTCCCTGCCGCTCCTGGTGTTCGGCGCACCCTATCCGGCGGTATCCGTCGCGGGGCTTCTCGCTTTCAACATGAGTATGTCCATCACATTGTGTGCCGTATTCACCGAACTCCCGGATCATCCGGGGCTCTCGTTCGGCCTGACCACGCTCGCACTGGTTGCCGGTACTCTGCCAGCTGGATTTTTTACCTGGTCCGCCGCGTCCGTGCGGCCGGTGTTGTTTGCCTGCATTCTGCTGTCTGCCGTCTGCCTGTTTTTTGCCGTATCCAACGATCCGGGAGGTGTTAAGAGTTATGAAAGATCAAACGTCCAGGCATAGCGTCACACTCTATGATGTGGCACCCACCCCGTTCTTCTTTGTTTTCGTCGGCATCCCGCTGGCCATTGTTGCGGTCACTGTTGGGGCAATCCTTCTTGCGGTGTTTTTGATCCGGCGCGCAAAACGCGCACAGCAGACTACGGCGCAGCCGACGGACACGCCCGGACCGGAAATCGATGATTCCAGAGAGAACCCGCATGAAACGGACGCGCACTGACTGCTGCCGCGGGATCTGACGATGGGATGGAGCCCGTTCTTTCTTGCCCTGGGACTCACGATCCTGGTCGAAGCGCTTCTCATGCTGGCACTGTATCGTCGTCTGGATTATGCCTATTTCACAGTGCTGTGTAATCTGCTCACCAACCCGGCGCTCAACCTGCTGCTGGCACTGGGCGTGCGTGTGGCTGGTCCGGCGGCATATGGACCGGTGCTGGGCGTGCTGGAATGGCTGGCAGTTATGATCGAGGCGTACGTACTGCGCCTGTTGTGCGGATGGAAAACGGGACAGGCCATCGGCATCGCGCTATTGCTCAATGCCGCGTCATTCTGTACGGGTCTTCCAGTGTTCCGGCTGTTATCCTAGAGACTGGATCCCGCCAGCGATTCATGAGATCCCGGCCGCTGGAGAGAAGACGAGTCCTGCGCGGTTACGTGTCGATGTCAGGCCGCAGATCTTTTTTCTCCCGTTTTTGTGCATACAACATGGAATCCAGCTGTTTCAGGAATGCATCCGCGTCCAGTTTGCATTTGTAGTCGTATAACGCATAACCCATACTGAAGGTGAGCCGGTAGGGTTCCCGTATGTTCTGGTTCGCCGTCTCAGCAGCGATGTTGATCCGTGCGACCGCATCGTGGAGTACCGATTCATCCGCCGCGTCGATCAGTACAAAAAACTCGTCTCCCCCAAATCTTGCGACAAAATCGCCCGGTCGAAAACAGCTCCGTAACAGATCTGCCGCTTCGACGAGCGCGCGGTCTCCAACGACATGCCCATACGTGTCATTGATACTTTTGAACCCGTCCAGGTCGGTCAGAATGGCCGCAAAGGGCCCCCGGGGTGAGCCGCTGTTGACACGGGCGCGCAAGGCAGATTCCATTTTCTGCCGATTGTAGAGGCCGGTCAGATAATCCGTGTTGATGCTGCGGGTCTGGATGTTAAAGAACACGATCAGAATGGACAAAGTCGTCCCGTTCATAGCCAGCGACACCCCGTAAACATAGCTGGACACCAAAATGGCAATCAATGGAAGGACTGGAAAAAAGAGCAAAGAAAAGAGCTGCTTGCGACCGATCCGCAAGCGTCGGAAGACAACCAGCAATTCCGCAGCAAGAATCAGCAACAGCGGTAAAACGAGCGGGATGATAAACAGCGGTCCTCGGTGATAGATGTTGTCATCCCCGATCCGGTAGTACCACCCGGTCGACAAATTTATCCCCGTCATAATCGTTTGCGCGACACAGATCCCGGTCAGGAAGACGATCACGCGGTTGAACCACTTTTTGGCATACCCCGTCTGGCTGATCACATAGAGAATCCAAATCGATGGAATAACCGGGTTGAGGATAAAGTTGAGAAAGTTGCCGATATGGTTAACGGGCTCATAGATCGTGCCGGGACGACCGTCAAACCGACCCATCGTGTCTGCCAGCAGCATCACGAACATCACATACACCGTTGACATAAACAATCGGTACGCCCGGTCTTTCCTGCCCGTGTTCATGCTGGAATAGACCAGTATATAGAGCAATACTGCTACAGAATAAGCATTGAGCAGAATGTTGCCGGTCAGTGTCACGCTGGTGTCTCCCGCTGTAGCTCTTTTGCCTGTGATAGAATGACAAAAAATAAAGCAGTCACAGTATAACGCATCCCCACTCCGCAAAAAGCCCGACGGGAGATTGTTTATCAGTGGAAGCCATATCCATACGGGGACTTACAAAACAGTTCAGCTACTATGAAAAAGAAGCCGGGCTGGGTTCCTCGTTCCGCAACCTGCTGCATCGGGAAAAGCTCGTTCGAGAAGCGGTCAAAGACATCTCTTTCGCGATCGAAGCCGGTGAAATCGTCGGGTTTCTGGGCCCCAACGGCGCTGGTAAGACCACCACACTCAAGATGCTCTCCGGCATTCTGTATCCGACTGCGGGGGAGGCTTCCGTGCTGGGGTTTATTCCCTGGGAGCGCCGTAAGGCGTTCAAAATGTCGTTTTCCATCGTGATGGGGCAGAAAAGCCAGATGTGGACCGATCTGCCCGCGATTGAGTCTTTCCGTCTGAACCAGTGTATCTATGAGATCGGGGAGGAATCATTCCGGCGCACGCTGGATGAACTGGTGGACCTGCTCGATGTGCGTTCGCTGCTCAAAGTGCAGGTACGCCGGTTGTCGCTGGGCGAGCGGATGAAAATGGAGCTCATCGCCTCGCTGCTGCACCGTCCCCGTGTATTGCTGCTCGACGAACCGACCATCGGTCTGGACATCCTTTCACAGCGCAGGATCCGGGATTTTATCCGGTACTATAATGAACAGACCGGTACCACAGTGGTTCTGACCAGCCATTATATGAGTGATATCGAGGCGCTGTGCCGCCGCACGGTGCTGATCAACCGGGGCGTGATCGTATACGATGGAGCGCTTGCACGCGTCAACGACCTGTTCAACGCACGCAAAATCCTCCGTCTGGAGCTCGAGTCCCCGGTTGGGGAGGATGTGCTGAGCCGATACGGCGACGTCAAATCCTGTGAGGGATTGACTGCAACGCTGGAAATCGACCGTGACCGGGTTCGCCAGGTCTCCCGCTCCATTCTGGACACGCTGCCGGTCGCCGATTTCACGATGGCGGACATTCCGATCGAAGACGGGATCGCGAACCTGTATCTGCAGGGCGGACCGGACGCATGACCCCGATCGCCAAATATCAACGCGCGTTTGCGCTCGGCATGCAGCAGGCCCTCGAATACCGGGTGAACTTCCTGTTGCACCTGACCGCGGCTTTCTTCCAGATCTTCATTCAACTGTTCCTCTGGACCGCTGTCTATCGAAGCACCGGCGGGGGGACAATGTTCGGGTACACCTACCAGCAGATGATGCTCTATACCGTGATCGCGGGCCTCCTGAACCGGCTCGTGCGGACCGGGTTCGAATCCGAAGTGGCAGAAGACATCAAATCCGGCGGATTGAGCAAATACATCGTGCGTCCGGTAGGCCACTTTACCTACCGGTTGTCCGTATTCCTCGGGCTCAAGTCCGCACAGACAGGGTTGATCTCCCTGCTCCTGCTCGCGGCGGCGATCGCTGTGGCCCGGCTGACCGGACTTGCGATCCTGCCCTCCCAGATCATCTGGTTCATACCCGCGTTTCTGCTGGCGTTTGTCATCAACTTCATTCTGTTTTATGCGGTCAGCGCGATCGGTTTCTGGCTGTCCGACATCGGATTTTTCTTTGAAGCGGTTCGAATCGTATTCATCCTCCTGAGCGGAGGGATCTTTCCGTTGTCGGTATTCGGGCGGGCGGAACGGTTTTTCAATTGGCTTCCTTTCCGGTTTACTATCAACTTTCCGGTCGACGTGCTGACCGGACGCATCGCCGGCCGGGATACCCTTGCCGGCATCGCGGTACAGCTGCTCTGGATTGTACTGCTGTTTGGGATCTCCCGCGTGGTGTGGAAGCACGGCATGCGCAAATTTGTCGCGGTGGGAGGTTGACCGTGGTGCGGGAATGGGTGTCGGAAATCCGGAAACATATTCGCGTGGCGCTGTTTTTCATGCGCGGACATCTCGCTGCCCAGATGGAATACCGGGCGAACTTCATCACCGGCATTGCTATGGAAATCGGTTACCTGCTCGTCAAGCTGATGTACGCGTTTGTGATCTACCGGTCGGGAACCTCCGTGATGGGACTGTCCCCGGATGAGGTGCTGCTGTTTACGGGAACCTTTGTGATGATGACCGGGATTTATGCCGGTCTGATCATGATGAACCTGTTTGCGCTCCGGCATTTGATCCGGGACGGCACGCTGGATCTGTACATCACCAAACCGGTCTCTCTGCAGTTCATGATCACCATGCGGCGCAGCGATTTCGGACTGCTGCTGGTGGACGGTCTCGCGGGACTGGCGATCATCGTGGTCGCGCTCGTCCGGCTCGGATCCGCTTTTTCCCTCTGGCGGCTGTTCGGATTCGCGGGCTATATGGTCGCGGGCGGCATGGCGGCCTACGGGTTGTTTGTGCTGCCCAATCTGCTTGGATTCTGGTTCCCGGGAACGGATATCGCCACCTTTACGGATCCGTTCTGGGATTTCAATTCCATGCCGATGGGGATTTACAACCGGGCGGTGCAGGACATCGGAATGATCGTGCTCCCGATCTTTCTCGTCACCAACCTTCCCGCGCTTTATCTGATGGATAAACTGACGCCCGCCATGGCGGTCTGGGGCATGGTGGCCCCCCTCCTGCTGCTGGGTCTGACCCGGGTCGTGTTCAAACGGGCGATCCGGCGTTACGAAAGCGCCAGCGGATAAGTCAATCCACAGGATACCCTTCCGCAGCGCGCAGCCGTCTGGCCAGATAGAGATCCGGTTTCCCGTACCCGTTGGCGTCGGGCATCACACCTACCAACCGGTAACCGCAGCACATATAAAAACCGATGGCATGTCCCCCCGGATTGGAGAGAGTTCGGATCTTCTCCCAGAGCCCGTCGTACAGATCGCAGTTGGACAGGCTGGTCTGTCCGAACTCGTCGTCCGATCCGGCATAGAGCATGATGCCGCCCCGGTCGGCAACCCGCGTTTCCAGTTCACGCAGCAGGGCGCGTCCGACGCCGTGCAGGCGCGCTGAAGGATCTACGACGATCGGGTGCAGTTCCCACCCTGTGATGCCGTACCGGGGCATCGCGCCGGCAAACCCGACCACCTGTTCCCCCAGCCTTGCAGCCAGCGCAATCTTCCCTTCTTCCAGGCAGCCTTCGACCTCTTCGATCCCTGCTGCCAGATCGGTACACCAGTGCGGAAAGGCTTCCGTCAAGAGAGCGCCGGCGCACTTGACCGCCGCCCCATCTTTGCCGGACAGCTGTTCGATGCAGACTTTCATTCCGAGACCTCCATTGCGGATCGTATCCCATCCGTATGATAATGGATTCATTATAGGCACAACAGGGAGGGACTCACCATGGTCATCCGCCAGGCAACTCCGGAGGACATCGATCTGCTGGTATCCCTACGGCTGGATTTCTTACGGGAGGAGTTCGGCGATCCGACAATCGACGGGATGATTCCCGGACTCCGGGAGC
>CAZBKR010000028.1:0-15906 GCA_964492455.1 uncultured Oscillospiraceae bacterium | reverse complement strand
TCAAACTCATTCGCGGGAATAAGGTTGACATGGCACAAAAGGCCTTTGAGAAGGCTGCACAGCCTTTTGGCATGCCCCGGCGAATCGTTGATTCCGGAAAACAGCGAATATTCGAATGTGATGCGTCTCCCGGTCTGCTCCGTATAGGTCCGGCAGGCGGCCATCAGTTCGTCGATCGGATACTGGCGAGCGATCGGCATCAACCGGATCCGTGTTTCATCGTCCGGAGCATGCAGGGATACCGAGAGATTCACCTGCAGTTCCTCGTTTGTGAATTTTAGCATTTCGGGAACACGCCCGCAAGTTGACACAGTCAGGTGGCGCATCCCGATCCCTAATCCGTCAGGGTCGTTGGCCAGTCGCAGAAACCGGATCAGGTTGTCGTAGTTGTCAAAAGGCTCTCCGATCCCCATGACGACAATCCGTGAGACACGCACCCCCTCGGAAGTCCCTGTCAAGGCCGCCTGTGCTAGCATTTCCCCGGCCGTGAGATTTCGTCCGAACCCGGCGCCGGTCGATGCACAGAACGCACACCCCATCCGGCAGCCCGCCTGCGATGAAATGCAGACGGTGTCTCCGTGGCGATATCTCATCAACACAGTTTCGATCAGATTGCCGTCCCGGAGTCGATAAACGGTTTTCACCGTCTGATCCTGTTCTGAGACGAACCGTCCGACCGCGGACAATCCATCGATATCAAAATGCGTTGCCAGCAGCTCACGAACCGCTGCGGGCTGGTCGGTCAACTGCGCCCAATCGTTCACACCGCGACCGGTCCACCGGTAGAGCTGTCCGGCACGATAAGCGGGCAGTCCCTGCGCTTGCACCCATTGTTCCCAATCCCCGCGGCCAAGATCATAAAAATACGGTTTCATGCATTCCTCCTGAACCGTGCGATGAAAAACCCGTCACACGGATGCTTGCCCGGAAGCAGCTGTATTCTGCCTTCCGAAGCTTGTCTGACCAATGAAGGATCCAGACTGGCAAGTCCGGCCGGCAACCGGTCCGCAAACCCGTCCATTCTAAATTTCCCGGCTTGACTGTTCAAAAACCAGTCTGCCTGCCGGACGTTTTCATCCGGATTGATGGTACAGGTGCTGTATAGAAGCGTTCCTCCCGGTTTGACTCGCTCTGCCGCAGCAGACAGGATCGCGCGCTGGATTCCGATCAGTGATGCCCAATCTCCCGGATCGGGGATCAGCCTTATTTCCGGTTTACGGGCAAGCAAACCCAATCCGCTGCAGGGAACATCGCACAATACCAGATCCATCCGCTCCGCAGAAGAAGGCCCGGCCGGCGGCTCGGTCGCATCCGAAATACACGTCCGGATACCGGACAAACCGAGGCGACGCGCATTCTCATCAACCAGCCGCAATCTCGCAGGGTGCAGGTCACATGCAAGGATCCTTGCGGTGTCGCCTGTCAATTCGGCGATATGGCAGGTTTTGCCACCCGGCGCGGCGCATACGTCCAGCACCTTCTGTTCCGGTTTGGGGTCCGCAACAGTGGAAACCAGCATTGCGGCTTCGTCCTGTGCCATAAACCAGCCTGCTGAAAAAGCCTGCAGCGAATCCAGCGGATGTCCGGCCAGATCAACCTCCAAAGCATCGGGATGAAACGCCGGCGCACGGCAAACCACCCCTTCCTCCGACAGAGACTGCTCCAGTGCGGACTTGTCACAACGATGACGATTAACTCGAAGGGTCAGGCGGGGGGGCTCGTTGGAGGCAAGGGCAATGGATTCTGCCACTTCACTCCCGTACCACTGCTGTAGACGGTTCGAAAGCCAGGCAGGCAGCGCATGACGCATCGCAAAGTCCCAGGAAGACATATCGGGCGGATGGGAGGCAATCCGGCGCAAGATGCCGTTAACCATCCCCGCTGCCCCTTTGTTGCTGACCGCTTTGGCCAGTTCCACCGACTCAGAGCATGCGGCATGAGGCGGGATCGAGCGGGAAAATACCAGTTGCCAGACTCCCATGCGCAATACGTTTCGGACACCCGGCTCCATCTTTGCCAGCGGCATGCTGGAAACACCCGTCAATAAATGATCAATCGTGATCACCCTGGAAACGGTTCCGTAGACCAGTGCCGAAGCAAACGCACGGTCCCGCGCATGCAGCGGAGCTTTGCGCAGTACCGCGTCTGCGGATAAATTGGAGTAGGCACCGCGTTCGAATACATTGGTTAGAACTTCCAAGGCAGCACGTCGTGCACCGTCTCCCTGGACAGAAGCGGATCTGGATAGCCGGGACCGCCCGGAACGTTTCGTCATGACGTCACCTCCGCCGGTTTCCGCGAGATAGGAGAATCAGACGGAGCAATGTCATAAACGAAACCAGTGCCGAGGCGACATACGTCAGAGCGGCCGCCCGCAGTACCTTGCGCGCGGCAGGAATTTCTTCCGGCGTTAAAATACCCGTTTCCGAAAGGGCTGTGATTGCCCGCCGGCTGGCGTTGATCTCCACGGGCAGTGTTACAAAATAGAACACGACCGCTGCTGAAAACAGGAGAATCCCGATCTCGGTAAGGATCGGCAGACTCAATAGAATACCGAACAACGCCAGATAAGGCCCGACCGTGGATCCGATGCCTGCGACGGGAGCGACTAGAGTGCGAATCCGGTTCGGCAAAAAACCGGTCTCATGCTGCATGGCGTGCCCTGCTTCATGCGCGGCTACCCCGATGGCGGCCACCGAAGAGGATCCGCTGGTCGACTGTGAGAGCCGGAGCACCCGGTTGCGGGGATCGTAGTGATCGGTCAAATCGCCCGGTACGGTTTCCATCCGGACGTCTCCGCACCCGTTCCGGTCCAGCAGATCGCGGGCTACCTGTTCCGCGGGAATCCGATGCATCGAAGTCATGGCTCCATAACGCGTAAATACGCTTCGTACATACAACTGGGCGGCCAGGCTCAATAGAAAGGCAGGCAACACCAGCAACAGGTATGAAGTATCGAAATAGAGGGCGGAACCCAGCGACATCAGCATCGGTCACACCTCCCCGAAAACAGCACCCGGGTGAAAATTATGAAAACACTCGCGTGCGTCCAGGCGTTTACAGGCCTCTGCCTGCAGACTCAGTATTTCTAATACCGTCTCAAATCCGCAGACGACCCGGATGCAGGCGGGACAGGTATCCAGGATGGTTCCAGGCAGGATGCCGGTCATGTCAGCCCGGGTTCCGACACCGGCGGCGACTCTGGATTGATGGATTTTTACCCGTTTGCCGTCCATCCAGGTAAAGGCGCCCGGCCAGGGAGTGGTACCGCGAACCAAGTTATGGATTTCAGTCGCGGACATCGACCAGTCGATCTTCCCATCGTCACGCTTCATTGGTTTTGTGCTGGTTGCCTGGCTGTGATCCTGCGGAACCGGACGAAGCGTGCCGGCCACCCAGGCGTCGATAACGGACACAATCCGGCTCGCTCCCAGAAGCGAAAGCCTGTCCGACAATGCACCCGCATCCATATCTTCCGGAATGGCAATGGATTCCTGATACAGAATATCCCCGGTGTCCATCCCCTCTTCGGTCAACATAAATGTGATGCCGGTCGATCTGTCGCCCTGGATAATGCTCGCGTTTACAGGGGAAGCACCTCGGTGTTTCGGCAGTAAAGACGCGTGGATGTTCAGACATCCGTATCTGGGGATGGAAAGAATCTGTGGAGTGAGAATCCGTCCATATGCCGCTGTGACAAACAGGTCCGGCTGCAGCCCCGACAACCACTCCAGATAGGCTTCCGTCCGGATCTTTTCCGGCTGATAATGAGGTAGTCCGAGCCGATCCGCAGCGCTGTGAACCGGCGTGGGTGTCACTTTCATTTTGCGTCCGGACGGGCGGTCGGGTTGGGAAACAACCGCTGCAATCGTATGTCCGGACGACGCAAGCGCCTCCAGTGGAGGCACCGCAAACGCGGGGGTTCCCATGAATACGATGCGCAGGCTCACGAACGGGTCAGCTCCCCTTCTATCTTGTCGATAAACAGAACACCGTCCAGATGGTCGTTCTCATGAGAAACACATACTGCCATCAGACCGTCCGCATGAATGGTAAAAACGTTGCCATTCCGGTCAGTCGCTTCGATATCCAGGGTAGCCGGACGTTCGACCGCGCCACTTGCGCCCGGGCAGGACAGACAGCCCTCCTCGCCGGTTTGCGAACCCTGGCGATTGGAGATCACCGGATTGATGAACTCGAGCAGCCCGCTGCCGTCGTGCAGATCCACAACAAACACACGTTTGAGCACCCCCACCTGCGGGGCTGCCAGCCCGATCCCGTCCGCCGCATACATGGTTTCCGCCATATCGTCGAGCAAAGTTAATAGGCGCGCGTCGATTTTCTCGACCGGGCGCGCTGTTTTTCGAAGGGTTTCGTCTCCCTCCACTACAATCTTTCTATAGGCCATAGGATCACCTCGCGGCCATTATAGCATACCCGCCAGATCAGGCTGTAATGGAAGATACAAGCGCGGCGTGGAGAGAGAGCATCACATAAGAGAGTAAGGATCGATGTCCATCGAGAGTGAAACATCTGTGGGAAGCGGACGCTCGGATAACGCGGAAAACAGGCGGGACAGCTGTGGTTCACGCGCGGCGCGGACCACCAGTCGCCAGCGGTACCGGTCGCGCAACCGGTATACAGGTGCCTTGGCCGGATCCGAAACCGATATCCCCTCCATTCCTTGCGTTGCAGCGCAGGTTTCCCGGATCCGGTGGGAGATTTCAGTGGCGGCTACGGCTGCTTTGGAGGCGTCGGACGACAGCAAAGTCACCAGTCCAATCACGCCGAATGGAGGATACCCCTGGGTTCTGCGGTATACGATCTCCTGCCGGTAAAATGCTTCGTAATCCTGACGGCAGGCGGTCTGTACCGCATAGTCGTCCGTATTATATGCCTGGATGTATACCTTCCCTGCCGCCTGTCCGCGTCCTGCGCGACCGGCGGCCTGTGTAATCAGTTGAAACGCACGCTCTCCCGCACGGAAATCGCCCATGCCCAGCATGAGATCGACCGACAGGATACCCGCAACGGTGACATTGGGATAATCATGTCCCTTTGCGATCATCTGTGTCCCGATCAGAACATCAGCCTCCCCACGCCCGAACCGGTCTAGAATGTCCGCGTGCGATACTCTGCCGGTTGTGGTGTCCTGATCCATCCGCAAGGCTTTCTTGTCGGGAAACACCTGCAGGAACCGCTCTTCCACCTGCTGTGTGCCGGCACCAAACCTGCCGAATGCCTCATTTCCGCAGCGGGGACACTTGTCCGGTACCGGCTCGACCCTTCCGCAATAGTGGCAGATCATCGACGCTCTGCCATCCACGGTTTTATGCAGCGTCATCGAAACACTGCAGGACAGACAACGCCGGACATATCCACAGGCGCGGCACAGTAAGAAACCCGAATGACCTCGCCGATTCAAAAAAAGGAGCGCCTGGCGGTTGTCAGCAAACGCCTCACGCATCGCCTGGTGAAGAGAACGGCTGAAAATGTCCGGATTGCCGGCCTGCAGTTCTTCCCGCATATCCACGACTGTCGCCGGTGCAATCGCCGCACCGGCTGCGCGATGTGTAAGCCGCAGCAACCGGGAACGCCCGGTTTCGGCCAGATGAAACGTCTCAACCGCAGGAGTGGCAGAGCCCAGCACCAGGGCTGCTCCATGTTGTATTGCCCGGTAACGCGCAACAGTACGCGCATGATAACGTGGTGTGGTCTCTGACTTGTAGGTGTTTTCCTGCTCTTCATCAATCACGATCAGACCGATATTTTCCAGTGGTGCAAAGATCGCCGACCGTGCTCCGACCACGACGCGTGCATCGCCCTCCATGACACGGCGCCATTGTGTATAACGGTCACGCGGTGTCAGGCGGGAGTGCATCACCGCAGCCAGGTCACCAAACCGTCCGCGGATTCTCGAAACCATTTGAGGGGTCAGGGAGATTTCGGGTACGAGAATCAAAACCGACCGCCCCGCATCCAGTACATGTCTGGCACAGTGCAAATATACTTCTGTTTTTCCGCTGCCGGTGATGCCAAAGAGCAGCGCTTCCCGCAAACGATCCCGGGGAGCAGAAGCATCCAGCGCGAGACTGTCTATGGCATTGATTGCTTCCTGCTGTTCTTCATTGGGAACAAAGGCAGCCTGGGGCGCTACAATCTCACCGGGTGCCGGGACGTCCGGCAGTGCACGGGCGGTTCCGGATCCAATGATATGCAGTCGGGTCAACGTATCGATGGTCGATCTGGACACACGGCAGGAGGACAACACATCCGATAACAGGGTCTCCCCTGTATCGAGCAGCATTTCCACCACCCGGATCTGGCCGATCTTTTTCAACATACCCTCGGAAACCAGAGAAGCGGCTTCAGAGGGGTCCTCCAGAAAAACCGTACGTACCGAACGCCCCTTCGCCGGTCGCGGTGGACACATGGTACGGAACGCATCCCCATGGGTACAGTAATACCGGTCCCGCATAAAAATGCCCAGCCGGATCTGATCCGGACGCAGGAGCGGTCCTCCCGGGAGAATGTCGATCACAGCTTTATACGACGCGTCCTCCCGGGCGGTCTCTTCACTTTCCAGTTCCAGAACAAAAGCTTCGGTCTTCCGGTTCGCTGCCCCGAACGGAACGGATACGAGACAGCCGACCGCCATCCTGTCACACAGGGAAGTTGGCACTTCATAGGTGTAAGCGCGGTCGAAAGACCGGAGACAGTCTTTGAGCACACAGCGGACGAGCATGGCGACTCCCCTAACCGAGACTGAACAGATCGAGCTGGGAACTGGCCGGAATGCCGTCAAAGCATCCAGCTTCACCCAGCGAAGCGATGATCGCGGAACTCAGGCCGGCCCGAACGGCCAGATCCTCCTGGGATTTGAACGGCCCGCCGTTCCGGGCTTCCACAATGCGGGCTGCCGTCACCGCACTGATCCCGGGGACCGCGTTGAGAGGTGGCAGGATGCAGTTGGTCCCGGACGGTTCGAACCGGCTGGCGTCCGAGGCATACAGATCCACTGCTGCGAATCCGATACCTCTGAGATGCATTTCTTCGATCAGTTCCAGAATATAGTATTTCCGGTCTTCCAGCGCGGTCGTTGCGTCTCCGTCCGTGCTGTTCCGGCGGGCCGCGATATCGAGACGCCGCTGCCGGACGGTTTCCAGACCGGTGCACATCTCCATGCAATCAAATTCATCTGCACGGACCGTAAAAAAAGCACAGTAGTAAGCGGTTGGCTGATAGACCTTGAACCAGGCAAGCCGGAGCGCGGTGATCGCATAGGCGACCGCATGCGCTTTCGGAAACATATAGGATATTTTTTTACAGGATTCGATATACCAGTCCGGGACTTTGTTCTCCCGCATCGCGGTTTCCTGCTCGGCGGAAAGACCTCTGCCCTTACGTACCCGCTCCATGATGTCGAAAGACATTTTGGAGGACAATCCATACTGGATCAGAGCGGTCATGATGCTGTCACGGCATCCGATCACTTCGGTGATGTCACAGATGCCCTGCCGGATGAGATCCTGCGCATTGCCCACCCATACGTTTTTACCGTGAGAGAGACCCATCAGCTGTACAAGATCGTAGAAACGCTGCGGCCGGATGTCCCGGATCATGCCACGCGCCATAAATGTCCCCATCTCCGGGATACTCAGAGTTCCGATCGTCACATCCCAGCTGCCGTCCGGAATACCCAGCGCCTCGGTCGATGTGAACAGACTCATGACCTTTGCGTCCATAAACGGGACCGTCAAGACGTCCACTCCTGTGATCTGCTCCAAGAACCGGAGCATGGTCGGATCGTCTTTTCCCAGAACATCCAGTTTCAGAATCGTATCGTGCATGCTGTTGAAGTCGAAGTGGGTTGTGACAATGCCGTTGGCGGATTTGTCCGCGGGATGGTGTACCGGTGTGAAATCGTAGATTTCGCGGTCCCGGGGGACGACCACAATGGCGCCGGGATGCTGCCCCGTCGTCTGGCGCACACCCTGCAGCCGCCGAGCGAGCCGCCTTTTCTCCGCCTCAGTCGCGTAGCCGCCTGTCTTTTCGTAATATCCGCGGACCATCGCGATGGTATTTTTCTCTGCATAGGTGCTGATGGTACCGGCCTTGAATGTGAATTCCTTGCCAAACAATTCCTCGATCAGACTGTGCGCGCGCCCCTGGTACTCTCCGGAAAAATTCAGATCGATGTCCGGCGTTTTGTCTCCCGTGAATCCGAGAAAGGTTTCAAACGGGATGTCCTGTCCCTCCTTCGATAGAGGTGTACCGCATTCCGGACAGGAGCGGTCGGGCAAATCGTACCCGGAGCCGAACCGTCCCGATAAATCGAATGAAGTGTAGCGGCAGGCGGGACAAACATAGTGGGGTGCCAGCGGGTTGACTTCCGTGATGCCGCACAACGTGGCGATCAGGGAAGACCCGACCGACCCCCTCGAGCCCACCAGATACCCGTCGTCGTTGGATTGCTTCACCAGCCGGCGCGCAATGTCGTACATCGTCGCAAATCCATTGTCGATGATGGAACGCAGTTCTTTTTCAATCCGTTCGCGCACAATCTCCGGTAACACTCCGTTGCGCCCATAGAGCCGCTGAGCGGTCTCCCAGGTCGTTTGTTCGACATCCCGTGCCGCATGTTCGAGGACCGGAGGGAAAAAACCTTCCGGAAACGGCTGCATATCAGGTTGCACCTGCTCCGCGATCCGGCGCGGGTTGTCGATCACGACTTCCTGCGCCCGGTCCTCCAAATACGCAAACGCAGACAGCATCTCGTCAGTGGTCCGCAGATAGAGTTCCGGCTGATTGGCATAATCGTCAAACATGTCAGCCGTCAGAATCTGCCGCAGCACCTTGTCTTTCTCTTCCACAAAATGCGCGTCGCAGGTCGCGCATACCGGACGCCCGGCCGCGTCCCCCAACGCGAGGACCAGCCGGTTCAACTGGATCAGGTCTTTTTCTTCCACCGCGGTTCCATCGCTGTCACCGATCATGAACCGGTTGTTGCACAGCGGTTGAATTTCCAGATAATCGTAAAAACGCGCCAGCGATTTCATCGCCCAGGTCTGCATCGCCGCGGCCGCTTTTTCGTATGAGCGATGCTTGGTGCGATACACTTCCGAAACTTTACGGAAGACCTCTCCCGCCTCACACGCCGCACCCACGATTACCCCGGCACGGTAATAAGAGAGCAGACTGCGCGGCACCCGCGGAGATTTATTGTAAAAATAGCGCAAGTGAGACTCCGAGACCATCCGATACAGATGGTACAATCCCACTTCGTCCGATGCCAGCAGGATACAGTGGTATACCGGTGTACGCGCCGTACGCAGTGAACCGTATTCGATATGACCGACCTGCTCGTTGATCGCGCGCAATGATTCGGCGCCCATACGCCCCATCAGGATGTCCAGAATCCGTCCGCATGTGAGGGCATCGTCCGCAGCCCGGTGATGGTTTTCCTGCGGGACCCCCAACCGGGAAGCCACTACATTGAGTTTGTGCACCCGCTCGTCCGGAAACAAGGCTCTCGAGAGCAGCAGCGTGTCAACCGCCACCGGGTTGCACTTGAGCCGCGGTCCGTTTTCCGTCGGGGTTCTGAACCCTTCATATCGCAAAAAGGACAGATCAAAAAACAGATTGTGCGCACAGACCGGAAGATCTCCCGCAAAAGCCAGCAGACCGGAAACCGCTTCGAAAGGAGTGGGAGCGCCTTTGAGTTTGTCGTCCGTGATACCTGTGAGTTCCACGACTTTCTGTGGAATCGGAATACCGGGATCGGCATAGGTTGAAAAGCGGTCTGTCTCGCAAAAGCGTCCGTCCGGATCGCGGACAAACTTTACCGCACCGATTTCGATGATGCGGTCTTTGGATGGATCGAGCCCCGTGGTTTCCACATCGATGGCGACGTACCCGTTTGCAAGCGAGGAGGCAGGATCGGGGTGATCGTCTGCAGGTTCGTTCCCATCCAGCCCGAAGGCGACAGTTTGTCCGTCATCGACCAGATAACATTCCACACCGTAGATAATTTTGGTGTTTTTCGAACCCGCTTTTTTGAGTGCGGCGCGGGCGTCGGGAAACGCCTGAACGACTCCGTGATCGGTGATCGCGAGCGCCGGCAGGTTCCATCGAACAGCCGCTTCGACAATTTCCGATACATCGCCGACTCCGTCACGGGCACTCATCTTCGTATGGCAATGGAGTTCCGCGCGCCGGACCGCCGCGGTATCGCACCGCATAGGCGGAGGGGATGCCTTGCATACCCCCAGAATATCCGCGTCGAGATCGTTGGTGAACTTCCCGTCAAAACCGATCTTCGCCTGTACCCGGATGTATTGTCCCTGTTCCAGCAGTCCTTGTATTTCTTCGTACTCTTCCGGCTTTAAAAACGCATGACAGGAAATCGTTCCGGTTCCATCGGAGACGCAAAACTTGATCAATACGCGGGTATTGTTGCTCACCAGTCTGGATTCCCCGGTTTCGACAATACTTCCTTCAAAACATGCGATCCCGGATTGCACGTTGAGTTCCCCGATCGCCACCGGCTCCATCTGGCTGTCAACGCGACCGAACACCAGGCCATCTTCCTGTCTGACCAGTTTTTTGCGATAGCGGTAACGGGCGTTCTCCAATACCGGATCCCTGTCCGTGACCGCCCTCCCCTGATCCGGCGGTCCCGCAGGACGCAACGGCGCAGCAGCAGCGGATGAAGCCACTGTCTGAAAACACTCCGGGATCGGCTCTTCTTCCTGTTTCCGGATCAGACTTTGGAGATTGCGATCGGACGCGGCCGCGCGAAACGGGCAACGATAACCTGTGCCGCTCTCCAGAATATCCTCCAGTATGGTCAGCGCGGTTGAGGAGACTTGGGAAACACACTCCCCCGGCAGCCGGATGACTACCACTCCCTGTCCCGCTTCCGCGGGAGATCCGCTCAGGATATAGAACAGCCAGGGATCGGTTCGTTGCAGATGGCGAAGGATCCAGGGCATCAGGCGCGCAGCGCTCTCAAGTCCGGGAAAAACATGTGCGTCAGAGACACGTTGTACCACTATCGCTTCGGGTACACCGTAATGCGCTTCAACCGTTTCTTCCAGCCGGATGAGGATCTCAGACGGGAGCCAGTCCTCTGCAAGAGTTACGATTTCCACACGCGCGTCGGGGCAGACACGGAGTTCCGACACATAACAAGCAAAACCCGGGTCGGATTCCGAGCCGGGCGCGACGCTCTTCATATAGTCTGTCAACCGGACCATCACCGCGCGCTCTCCTCCATCCGGTCGATTTCTTGAAACAATACCTCGACTGCATCCTGTTCGTTGACTTTGCGCAAGATGCGGCCTTTGGAAAAAAGCAAAAACTCACCCTTCCCCCCCGCGATTCCAATATCGGCTTCGCGGGCTTCACCGGGACCGTTGACCGCACAACCCATGACCGCGACACGAATATTGCGTTTTTCATTTGCCAGCCTTTTCTCGACTTCGGCCGCGACACGGATGAGGTCGACCTGCGTGCGACCACATGTGGGGCAGGAAACCAGTTCGGGTCCCCGTACCCTGAGGTGGAGCGCTTTCAGGATCGCATAGGCCGCCCGCACCTCTTCCTCCGGTTGTCCGGTGAGAGAGACACGGATGGTGTCCCCGATCCCTTCTGCCAGTAGGGTTCCGATCCCGACCGCGGAACGGATCGATCCCTCATACGGGGTGCCGGCTTCGGTCACTCCGAGATGAAGCGGATACTGGATCCGACCAGCCAGCAACCGGTAACTCTCGATCATCAGGAGCGGATCGGATGCCTTAAGGGAGACGACAATGTCCTCAAATCCGTTGTCTTCCAGCATCCGGATGTTCTCCAGCGCGCTTTCCACCATGGAAACACGATTCACGCCCCCGTGCAGATCCAGCATTCGCTGGCTGAGAGATCCCGAATTGACGCCCACACGGATCGGGATACCGCGTTCCCTGGCTGCGCGCGCCACCTCGCGGACGCGGTCCTTGCCGCCGATATTGCCAGGATTGATGCGGATCTTGTGTACACCGTTCCGGATGCTCTCAAGTGCCAAACGGTAGTCAAAATGGATGTCGGCAACGACCGGGATCGGAGTGTCTCTACAGATCTCCTTCAGTGCGAGGGCCGCTTCCAGGTCCGGGACGGCAACACGGGCAATCTCGCAACCGCAATCCGCCAGCGCCGCGATTTGCGCCCGGGTGCCGGGGATATCGCGGGTATCGGTCGTATTCATCGATTGTACAGCGACCGGGGCACCTCCGCCGAGCGGAACTTCCCGCACATGGATCTGCCGTGTGGAGTCGCGGTGAACAGGATCCTGTCCGTACATCATTTCTCCCATCCGATCAGCGCCCGGTCAGACGCATGACGTCAAAGACCACGACCAGCACAGCCAGTCCGATCAACAGCGCAAATCCCACCAGACTGATGGCAGTCTGCACCCGTGGCGACAATCGTTTGCCGCGGATCGCCTCGATGCCGGTCAGAAGCAAATGGTTGCCGTCCAGTGGCGGGATCGGGAGCAGATTCATGAATGCCAGGTTGACAGAAATCAACCCGAACATAGACAACAAACTGTACACCTTGTCAGCCAGGGGCTGTTCTGTTTCCACCACATCACCGATCATCGATACAATGCCGATCGGCCCGCTCAGATTTTCGCGCGCGGAGATCTGACCGGCAATCATCATAGATATTCCTTTGACCGTGAAGCGCACGATGGACCAGGAGTAACGGAAAGCCTCCAGCGCCGATCGGCCGATGCCGGTTCCTGCGGAGAACTGGATGCCCTGTGGATTGTAGTATTCCATTTGAACGGGACGCATCCGGATGTCCTCGGGCTTACCATCCCGGATCACCTGTACCGTGACCTCTGACCCTTGACTTCGTTCGACCTCGGCCGCAAACGCATCCGATTGTTCATAGGGTACGCCATTGACCGACAGGAGTACATCTCCTTTGGTCAAAACGGGATTGCCGCCGTTGGAAGCAGGATCCACTTCCATGATGACCGGCTGTTCTCCGCTGAGGTCGACGGTCACCCCCAGCCGGTATGTGCTTGATTTGACAGGGGTGAGCACGACATCGCGTTTTGTGCCGGTTCCGGCGGTTTCAACAGTCAGAGTAACCGTTTTTTCGGGCGGCAGGAACATGACCTGTGACACAAAGTCCAACTGGGTCCCTACCCGGGCACCATCCACCGCCACGACGCGATCCCCTGCCTCAAGACCGGCGGCTTCCGCCTGACTACCCGTACCAATCAAAGCGACGGTGTTGGTCGCGAAACCGAACCAGGCGAACATCAGAAAGAATATCAGAACGCCCGACAGATAATTCATCGCAGCACCGGCGGTCAATACGATCGCGCGCGCCCAGCGGGGACGGTCAAAAAAGCGCGCACCCCGGGGAACGGTGAAGTCTCCGGGTGTCTGGTCTTCCTCTTCGCCTTCTTCTCCCGCAAAGCGGCAGGAAGCGCCGATCGGAAAAAGTTTCAGGCTGTATCGCGTCCCGTTTATTTCACGCGACAGCAAACGCGGTCCCATGAAAAGAGAGAATTCCTCAACTTTAAAACCCAGTTTGCGGCCGGTCGCGAAATGACCGATCTCGTGCAGGATCATGATGACGCTCAGCAACAGAATCCCTGTCAGAATTCCCATTCTTACCTCCCGAAAGCCCGTACGCAGGACCGGGCCCAATGGTCGAGTTCCATGATATCATCAAACCCCGGATTCCGTACAATACCGTCTCTGGCATGCCGCTCCATACACGACTCCACCTTCCGGGCAATCTCGGTGAATCCGATGTGTCCCGCCAGGAATCCGGCCACCGCCTCTTCATTGGCAGAGTTCAACACACAGGGCATGCTGCCGCCCGTACGAGCTGCCTCATACGCCAGCTGTAAACAGGGAAACCGGACAGTGTCTGGCGGCTCAAACGTCAATGCGCATGCACGAGGATCAAAGGGGTCGAACGCGTCGCATATGCCTTCAGTTCGATCCGGCCAGGTCAGAGCAATGTGGATCGGCAGCCGCATATCGGGAAATCCGAGCTGTGCGATCACCGAGTGGTCCACATATTCGACCATGGAATGAATGATGCTTTGCGGATGCACTACAACCTGAATCTGATCGACCGGGACATCAAACAACCAGGAGGCCTCAATCACCTCCAGGCCCTTGTTCATCATCGTCGCGGAATCGATTGTGATTTTTCCCCCCATCCGCCAGGTCGGATGTGATAAAGCAGCTTTCACATCCACGAGTTCCAGCGCTTCGACGGGAGTTTGACGGAACGGTCCTCCAGACGCGGTCAGCAAGATACGCCGAAGTTTTTTCCCGTCATTGCCCCAAAGGCATTGCCAGATGGCGGAATGCTCGCTGTCGACCGGCAGCAACCGGACCTTGTGTTCCCTGATCAGAGGCATGACAATAGATCCGCCCGCCACCAATGTCTCTTTGTTGGCGAGTGCGATGTCTTTGTTCGCCTGAATTGCCGATAGAACAGGCCCAAGGCCTGCAATTCCCACCATAGCGGCAACCACCAGATTGCTTTCCGGCAATGTCGCAACCGTCCTGTTGCCCTCGTCACCGTACAGAATCTCAAGCGGTTCCCGGTACCGACCTGCAGGCAATGCGTCCAGCGCGCTGCGCAATGCACTCGCAACTGACGCGTCCGCGACGCTGACCACCCGGGGATGGAACCGTGCAATCTGGGAGGCGAGCAGCGAGGCGTTCCGCCCCGCGGACAATCCAGCCACACGGATATGCAGTGCCGCCGCGATTTCCAGTGTCTGCGTGCCGATGGATCCGGTGGATCCCAAAACAGCGATGGTACGATTCATGTCAACCCCCACACTGAGCCTGCTGTGCCCGGTACATCATACAGACTCAAAAAAAACAGCTGCGGCAAAAAACACGGGCATAGTGAACAACACACTGTCAAACCGGTCCAGCACGCCGCCATGTCCGGGGAATAGTCTGCCATAATCTTTGATCCCTGCCCAGCGCTTGATCGCAGAGGCAAACCAGTCGCCGACCTGAGCGCAAACGCTGGCAATCAGTCCAAGCAGCAGCGCAAACAACACGATACGGACCACCGGGGTGTCCAGCGGTCGGGGGAAAACGAGGAGAAACCATACCGGCATCGCGGCCATGCCGCCGACAAGGCCTCCGAAACACCCTTCCCAGGTTTTCTTCGGGCTGATGGCCGGTACAATTTTGTGTCTGCCGATCAAAGATCCGGTGAAATACGCCGCCACATCCGTGACCCATGGCGCCAGTAACGCCGGAATCACCCAGTAGATAGCGTTGTCGTAAGCGAACAACATCGAGACGGCGCAGTACATGGGCCATGCGACATAGACCATCCCTGCGGCGGACGCACCGGCGGAACCGACTCTCTCGATACCGTGCCGCAACACGGCTGTCAGGATGGAGATTGCTACCGCCACCGCCAGTACAAAACCGGCCGCAGCCAACGAGATCAGCGCTTTTGCAGACGGTGAAACCGAAGCAAACTGCCATACCGCGACCGGTATAACCGCCAACCCGGCCAACGCTCCTGCTGCCATCCAGGCCGCTGAACCGCTCACCGAATGCTTTACACCCAATGCCCTGCCCATTTCTGTCACACCCATAACCAGAACCAAAGCAAACAGAACCGCCGGGACAGCGGGGGTCCAAAAACCAGGGACGATAAAGACAGCAATGCCGAGTGAAAAAAGGATGCCGGTTAAAATTCTTTCTTTCATGGTGTCTCCACTTTCCCAAAGCGTCGATTCCGGGAGGAATAGGACTGAAAAGCACGAATCAGATCCTCTCGGGTAAAATCAGGCCACAACACATGGTCAAACCACAATTCCGAGTAAGCAGACTCCCACAGAAGAAAGTTTGACAT
>CAZBKR010000027.1:0-16011 GCA_964492455.1 uncultured Oscillospiraceae bacterium | reverse complement strand
CGAATGATGTATTGTTTCACGCTATGCCGACCCTTTCTGAAACAGTGTGGCGAACAGTATGACCGGGCCTGCCCGACCCCGAAGGATCGGGCAGGCCCGGATCACACAGACAAACTCAGTGCAGTTCCAGTGTCTGGATTTCGGCAAAGTAGGCGTAGAAGGGAGACATCTCGGCCGGGAGAGTCTCGATATTGACGATCTCAGGATTGAACACATACATGTTCATGCGCTGATAGACCGGCATTTCGACTGCCCATTCCATGATGATTTCCAAACATTCCGCATAGATCTCTTTGCGCTTCTCGACGTCGTTGGTCCGGCGGCCGTCTTCCAGAAGCTGGTCCAGTTTCGGGTCGTTGATGCTGTAGTGGTTGGAGGATTGTCCGGAATGATACACCTGGTACATATCCGGATCGATCGTGGATCCCCACGCCGCACACCAGAGATCCCAGCCATCCGCGTCCAGTGTCTCAAAGAACACCTGGCCGCCGACATCACGGATTTCCAGCACGCCGCCCAGTTCTTCCATATCGAGCTTCATCTGGGTCAGGATCTTAAACGAAGGATGGTTGCCGGTGCCGTCGCCCGGGATGCCGACTTCCACTTTAAGCTGTTGTCCGTCTTTGGCCAGAACAGTTGCGCCGCCCTGTTGCGTCTGCGCATATCCGGCAGCCTGGAAGAACTTCAGAGCTTCGTCCTTGGAATATGTGTAGTAGGGTTCCGCACCTTCCGGATACGCCCAGGACACGATCGACATCGGGCGCTCGATGACCGAGGCGGTGTCGCCGTAGTAGTCGCGGACGGCCGGGGCACGGTTCATCAGACTCATCAGACCTTTGCGGATGTTCACGTCGGTGATACGGTCCGCATTGATACCGATGTAGCCATAGCCATTGTTCATGATCGTCTCGTAGTGCAGGCCGGCCGCTTCGACTTCAGCGATGTTGTCCGGGTTGCACGGCGGGTCGGAGATGTCGGTGTCGCCCAGTTTGATCGACTCCAGTTTATTCGATGTATCGATGACCTGGAATTTGATCTTGGGGATCTTGGGCTGGCCGAGGTAGTAGTTCGGGTTGGCGGTGAACGAAACCACGTTGTTCTCGAAGCTCTCAAACACATACGCGCCTGCGCCCATTGGCGTGGAGTTCACTTTTTTAACCACGCTCAGGTCGCCTTTGACGTAGCCGTCACCGTAATAGGCTTCCTTGACGGGCTGTACGCCGCCCAGAGACCAGATCGCGGTCGGGTCGACCCCTTCAATGGTGATCTCGACCGTACGGTCGTCGATCTTCTTGATGCCGGCGATGTCGTCGATGGTGACCTGGCTCTCGAGCTGCTTCTGGATATACTCCTGCTCCAGCTCCGTTTGCTTCTGAGAGATCGCGCCGGCTTTGTAGTCTTCCCAGTAGGACTCTACTTCGACGTCGATGTACGCCTGGATCTCAGCTTTTTTCAGCGCATCTCCGGTCAGACCGTCCGGATTTTCAAAGCCGGTGTAGTCGTTGATGGCTTCCGCACCGTACGCTTCATAATCCGCTGCGGCAGACGCTTCCAGATAAGCAAGAATTTCTTCATCGGTAACTTTTTGTGCTTCTTCCGCAATCTTTTTGATCTTGGCCTTGTAGTTGGCGTCGTTGTAACGATATTCGTTGGCACCGACGATCGGCACAACGAACAGCGTGGACGGGCCGTCATAGGTCGGATCGAGATACACTTTGTAAGCAAAGATGATGTCGTCCGCGGTCACGGGAGATCCGTCGGAGTACTTAACGCCTTCTTTGAGTTCAAATGTGTAGACCGTCCGCAGAACGTTGCCGTCTTTGTCTTTGATCTCTTCGGGCGTCACATACTTCGCGAGACCGTCGATGGGTTCGCCGGCCGGATTGTTCCGCAGCAGCGCCTCCATGGTCATGTTCGTGACGTCCATGTCGTATCCGGTCGTTCCGAAGAACGGGCTGAATACACCGTTGAACTCGTCATATCCCAGAATCAACGTGTCATACTCGCTGGTATAACCTTCCGTTGTGGTCTGGGTGGTGGGTGCCTTCGTCGTGCCGCCGGTCGGCTGACTGGTCGGCGCGGGCGTCGTCTGGTCGCAGCCGGCCATGATACCGGCCACCAGACCCAGAACCAGAATCAGGGCAAATACTTTCTTCATGCGTGTTCCTCCGAGTTTTGCTGTACACATCGCATACTCCCGTGTATACGACCTGTCCATAAATGATTTGCCGGCTTGGAACCAAGCCGAACTATGTTGGAGATTATACCCAATATACACAAAATAACACAAGCCGCAGGAGGGTCCTTTTTCGTATCTTGTGGAACAAATCAGTGTAATCACACGAAAATATGGGAATTCGGCCATTTCTTCTGTCAAACGTATGAATTAAATGTGTGAATGGTGTGAATATGCACGTGAAGATTTGAATGCAGTCAGTGTATCATGCACCCAGATCCGCCAGAATTCTATGCATCTCTTCTTCGGTCAATCCGCCGACATGAGCCGTCAACGCATGTTCTCCTGTCGTACGCAAAGTATACATCGTGAACATCGCCTCATACTCCGCCGGGGGTACGTAGGGCGTCCCGTCCGCATAAAAGAAAAATTGTGTCGGCACCGCGGACAACGGAAAATCCGCACCGGCCTCCGTGTCTTCCCAGACATCCACATATTTTACGACTGCCCGACCCTGGTACTGTTTGTTGATCTCGATCAGGGCAGGCTTCATTTCACGGCAGGGCTGGCAGGACTCGGATCCGAAGTCCAGCAGCATCGGGAGGCCGCGGGCTTTGAGTGCTTCAAAATCGAACGCGAACGTCACATTCAACACGTCGTCGACAGGTTCTGTCTGCGGACCCGGATCGCGCCCGTCCAGTATTTTGAATACAAGCAGGCTTGCCACTGCGAGTATCACAACCAGCATGGCGATCCATTTCACACGGCCGGTTGGTCTGGTGCGGATGGTCTCCTGATTTTCATCCGTCAAAGTCATATCCCTGTCCGGTTTGCTTTCATTCTGATTGTCCATCGATCTCCTCCCGGTGTGTAGGTTAAGTGCATGTGAACTCCCCATAGAAACAGATGGTTTATTCTATCCGGTTTCACAGACCGAAACGGTAACATAATCACAAACCTCTCCTGTACGTTGTGGAAAGAAACGCCGGCGAACTGAACTTCCGGAGATGTTATAATGGCGGAGCGGCCAACGGCCAATACAAAATCCGGAGTCGGCAGATGAAGAAAAACGCGGCTTTCTACTTCAAACTGTTTCTATCGACCTTTACCTTGAGCGCATTTACAGTGGGAGGCGGCTATGTCATCGTCCCTCTGATGCGCCGTCGTTTTGTAGAGGAATACCACTGGATCGATGAAGATGAGATGATCGACATCACTGCGGTCGCACAGTCCGCCCCCGGCCCCATCGCCGTCAACGCCTCTCTGCTGGTCGGTTATCGGATGGCAGGTCTGCCTGGAGCCGCGGTTACGATTCTGGGGACGGTCCTCCCTCCCCTGATCCTGCTTTCATCCATCGCCTTCTTTTATGCCCAGTTTCGGGAAAGCCAATGGATCGACGCCGTTCTGCGCGGCATCCGCGCAGCGGTGGCAGCTGTTATGGTCGATGCGGTCATCGGTATTGTCAAGACCGCCTTTAAGGCGGAGCGTCTGTTTCCCGCCGTACTCCTGGGGATCGCGTTTGTCCTTTCGTTCTTCACAGAAGCTCCGGTGGCACTGATCCTGCTGGGCAGCGGACTCGCGGGCTGGATTGCCACACGGGTGCAACAACGCCGTAAAGCACAGGCGGAGAAGAACATCGAGAAAGGGGGGGACGCGTGATGCTGCTGGAACTATTCTGGCGGTTTTTCCAGATCGGTCTGTTCAGCTTCGGCGGTGGATACGCGGTGTTACCTTTGATCCGGCAGCACCTGGTGGATTCTACCGCCTGGATATCGCTGCAGGAATTCACCGACATTGTCGCCATTTCCCAAATGACCCCGGGACCGATCGCACTGAACGCCGCTACCTTTGTCGGGGTGCGCATCGCCGGTATCGCAGGCGGGATCGTGGCAACAGCCGGGTGCATCACTCCCTCCTGCATCATCGTGCTGATCCTCGCGCGCTATTTTTTCCGGTATCGGGATCTCCACTTTATGCAAAGCATTCTGCGCGGATTGCGGCCGGCGGTTGCGGCCATGATCGCAGCCGCCTCCATCTCAATCGTAGCGACCGCCCTGTTTGTCGTGTTGCCAGCAGGGTTTCATCTGCCCCGTCTGTCCGATCTCGATCTTGCGGCGGTCGGAATTTTTGTGCTGGCTCTATTCCTGCTCCGCCGGTATAAGGTGAAACTTTTACCCTTGATGGGAGGAGCCGGGCTGGCCGGTTTGATCCTGTACCAGTGGGTACTGTAGGATCCGGCAAGCTTTTCGCCTGACAGCACGGGCAGAACCTCTTATTCCCAGGTCTTCCATCGATCGGGGCAATAACCTACCGTAGCTTCGTTTCCATTCCGTACCACCGGCGTCCGCATGCGGTCGGGGTGTTCCAGCAGTTTTTCCGAGGCGGCCGCCGGATCGGCCAGATGGCGGATCAACATGGAGACATCGTCCGTGCTTTTGGGATCCAGCAGATTTTTCCAGCCGCCGACCGCCTGCGCGACTTTGCGGAAAACGCCCGGACTCATGCCGTAGCGGGACAAATCCACAAACTGATACGTGATCTTGCGCTCTTTAAAGTAGCGTTCCGCTTTTTTGGTGTCAAAGCATTTGGCTTTGCCGTAAATCTGAATATTCATACGCCTATTCCCACGCGGGAGTCTCGATCCCGCCGGCATCCACCCGGCAGGGCAGCCAGGCGAGTGTCATCACGCGGACCTGGATGTTCTGTTTGAGGGGGCGCAGCGACACGGTCTCCAGGGATTGCAGATCCGGATCATAGCGTTCCGCAAGCGATTCGGTGTCGGCCCGGAAGTCTTCCTCCAGTTTCTCGAGTTGTGCATTGAGCGCTTCCACGGTCTCTTTGGAACGCTCGACATCTCCACTCTCCTTGAGTGCGCGGCTTGCTCCCCGGATGGCAGTGGTCGCCTTGCCGACCGACGAAGCGGACACTTTTTTCTTCCCGAGGAAAGAACTGAGCAAGGTCGCTCCAAAGGAGATAGCGGTTTGCATTTTCTGCTGTTTGGCCTGGTCCTTTTCGCGGTCGACCGCCTGTTCCGCCTTGCGGATGCGCTCCTCCAGCGATGTCACTTTAGCGGCGTATTTTTTGCGCAGAGATTCGGTTTCGGCATCCTTGAGCTCTCTGGTTTTGAGTCGGATACGGATCCGGAAATCCCCTTCGGTCTCTTCCGGCAGGGACACTTCTTTGACCAGCGGCGCTTCGTAGAGATCCAGTGACTGGGTCCGGTAAATCCAGTCCTCAAAGTCCCGGGACCAGCCGGTATAGTTTTTCGCCTGCGAGGCTGCGGGGGGAAGCGCCGCAAACGGGATGCCCTCCCGGGCAGCCTTATCCAGGTCTTCCACTGCCAGATCCAGGATTTGTGCCAGATCCCAATCCGCAGGCAGCACCCCGTCGTTGAGCAATGTCATGGCGACCAGGTCATTGGAGGCCTGAATCCCCGATCGATTGTCCCGAAAGCCGATGCTGGCGATCCCCATGAGAGCCGGCCGGTAGAGCAGAGAACCACCGTCCATCCGTCCACGTATCGGGAAATAGACCTGGCGGATCCCCGGCGGTACGGCAGCGACGGCAACGGATGCGCCATTCTCCAAAACCGGCGGAACAACCATCGGCGGCACGGAGGGGAGGACATTTCCCGCTGTCCTCTGTTCCGGCTGGACGGGTACGGTCTCCTCGGCAGTTGCAAATGCTTCGGGCCGGATTTCGCGCAAACGGGCAAAATCCGTCCGGGTCAGGGGTCCCCGAAGATAAGACATACACCAGCGGGTTTCGAATATGGTGGGTTCGTCGTCGTGGACGTTGTGCATCAGGAACACCCGGCTGCCCAGTCCCGCAAGGATGCGTTCCGTCCGGGAGCGGTCGAACGCCGCACCTTGTGCGAGACTGGCTCCCTCGAGCCCCTCCAGCACGCGTGCCTTGTCCCGTTCGGTCTGGAGACGGCCGATGAACCAGGTCCCTGTATTGGATAGTCCCTTGTAATCCAGGTCGACCGGGTTTTGCGTGGTGAGCATTACCCCCAGCCCGAACGCGCGTGCCTGCCGCAGCAGCGTCAGCATCGGGGGCTTCGAAGGCGGGTTGGCGACCGGCGGAAAATATCCGTGAATTTCATCCATGTACAGGATGGCGCGCAAGCTGTTGGTTCCGGTTTGTGTGCGCATCCAGGAAATCACTTGATTGAGAAGCAGTGATACAAAAAACATCCGCTCCGCGTCGCCAAGATGCGCGATCGACAGGATTGTGATCCGGGGTCGCCCGTCAGCAGTATGAAGCAGCCTGCCGACATCCAGCGGTTCACCCTCCATCCAGGCCGCAAAGGTGGGAGAAGCCAGTAGATTGTTCATCTTGAGGGCCAGTGCCAACCGGTCCGCGGACGGGTAGAACGACTCGAGATCCATGACGCCGACCTGTTTGAAAGGCGGCTGCTGGATCAGGCGAATGACACCCGCGAGATCCAGGTCTCCCTCACCGGACCAGCGGTCCAGCAGCAATCTGGTCAACAGGATGTGCGCACGACTTTGTACCGGATCGGTGTTTTCTCCCACGAGACCCAGCAAGCTGGCTGCGGTGCCGGCTGCCTGTTCACGGAGCAATTCGAGATCTTCCCGGATCTCGGAAGGCGGCGAAGAAAACGATTGGAGGATCGAGAGCGGACGGGCGGCGGTACTGCCCGGGGTATAAAGGGCAACGTCAGCACGTTCCCGCATTTTACGTATGCGTTCGCCGTCCTGTCCCCATCCCGCGAGGCCTTCTCTCCATTTATCAGCCTGCTGACTGGCATACTCTTCCGTACTGATTTCCTTACGCCGGGCTTCCCCTTCGTCCACCCATGGCAGAAAATCCGATGGCGACAATTCCGGGAAAGTCAGCAACAGGTTGGCCATGTCCCCTTTTGGATCGATCACGATGGCGGGGATCCCGTCGATCGCGGCTTCTTCGAGCATCGCAATACACAAACCGGTTTTACCGGAACCGGTCATACCGACACATACCCCGTGCGTCGTCAAGTCTTTTGCGTCGTATAACAGACTGCCTTCCCCGGGCTTGCGGGATTCGAGGTCATAGGGTCTTCCCAGATAAAAGGCACCGAGTTTTTCAAAATCGTCCATTTGTTTTCTCCCCTGGGCTTGTGGCGGAATCCGTCCGGTGGTTCATTCTCTCCCTATCACTATATCGAAACCCTCCGGTCTGAACAATCAATACACCCGGGACCGGTCAGACGGCTTCTTCCACCCGTCATCGGGACGACCTGAATTTTGGCAGGAATGCGTTCCCGGATGGCGGGTACATGGGAGATGAGTCCGATCAGTTTACCTTCCTGACGCAAGCCCGCGAGGGTTTCCAGTGCGGATTCGAGGGTATCGTCGTCCAATGTTCCAAACCCTTCGTCCAGAAAAAGTGAATCCACACGGACTTTTCGGCTGGACATGCGTGACAGCCCCAGCGCGAGGGAAAGGCTGACCAGGAAACTCTCGCCACCTGACAGGTTTTTGGTGGAACGGATCTCTCCTGCCTGGTCATTGTCGATCACCGCAAGTTCCAGCGGAGCATCCGGATCGTGTGCCAGCAGATACCGATCGCTTAATCGGCTGAGCTGGTGATTTGCATGTCCGATCAGAAGATCAAACGTGACACCTTGCGCAAAGTTGCGGAATTTTTTCCCGTCCGCAGACCCGATCAATCCGTGCAGACGTTCCCAGTTCCGGCAGATCCCTCCTTGCGATGCAATTCGTGCAGCCAGCAACCCATGCCGGCGCATCGTCTCCTGTTGTGCGGAAAGTTGCTGCCGGAGCGCTCCCGCCTCCCCGTCAAGTGCGGACAGGCGTTGTTCCCGTTGCTGTATTTCTTCCCGCAGCGCTGTCGCAGACTGGTCGGTCAGCGCACGTGCCTTTTCCTGCTCCGTTTGATGATGAATCTCGGCTCTTCTGGCATGGAGTACGGCTTGGCGTTGCTCCAGGTCATCCGACGCAGCCTGCAATGCCAACCGTTCGGATCCGGGCATACAAGCGGCCAGGAATGACTCCTCGTCCGCAAATCCTTCCCCCTCTCGTGCGTTCACAAAATCCGTCTCTGCACTCCGGATGCGTTCCGTGCGTGCAATCAACGAGCTCTGCAGCGCCTCGATCCGCACCGTATGCTCGTGGAAGTCCTTTTCTGCGAGTTCACAAGCCTTTCGGTTCTCCATCGCGATCTGTTCCGCTACTCGCAAAGAATCAGAAATCGCTTTCTCCTCTTGATCCGGGTCGCGTGTTCCATACCGCGAAGCCCGTTTCGCACGGATGTCTTCCAGCTCCTTCTCCAGAACCGCACGCTGATGACGCACTTCCTCGAGCGAAGTCTCCGCCTGACGTTTTCGCTCCAGTACAATCGCGCGCTGCTCAGACAGGTTGCCGGTCTCTTTGAGAATTTCCGACATCCGGGTGCTGCGTGCCCGGGCAAGTCTGGCACGCTCGTCCAGTGTGTCCAGAACGTCCGGAATCGCATCTGCGGCCGGCATCTCCATCCCATAGGGGGCAAGCTCCCGCCGGATTTCCTCCAGGCGTGTGTTGTACAATTCGTTGAGTCCGTCCCGCTCCGTTTGCAGGCGTTCCGTCTCTGCCGCTGCTTTCGAGGCCTCCTCGCGAACGATCTGCCCTTCCTTCTCGCGATCGGCAGCTCGTGTCTCCAGTTCACCGAGCACCGCCCGTTCTTTCTCCAGTGTTTCTTCCAGCCGGTCGAGCGATTCGATGAGCGCCTTGTTCTCCGCTAGCAGGACAACAAGAGAGGCCTCTCGTTCGTCAATCCACTGCTCGGTGGGGACTGCCGTATCAAGTCCTGCGCCGAAAAAACCTGAAAGGATTTCCAGGTTCTTTGCCAGCTCGGCTTCCAGGATGTCTGTTTCCCTTCTCCTTTCAGCCAGCTGGCTGTCCAGCCCTTCCTGACTCTTTTCCAAAGCAGCCAACTGGATCCGGGCAGCGACTTGCGCTTTCTGCGCCAGAATCCGCTCCTGTTTCGCTGCCTCTTCCTCCTCTGTTGGGTCCCCGATATCCTGATCTTCCGATTCCGGCACGTTCTGCCTGTCATGTACGGGGTGGGAGGTCGAACCACAGACCGGACAGGGTACCCCTTCGGTGAGTGCGCGCCTTGCCTGTGTATAGAGAAGCTGTACGCGATTGAGCTCACGACGGGACTGCAGCATGTCGATCCGGGCATTGAGCTGTCCGATCACAAGTTCGGCTTCCCGTACGTCCCGCTGCAATGTATGGATGGAGCGTACAAGCTCCTGTCTTTCCGATTCCAACCGTGCGATCCGCACCCGTGCAGTCCGAAGCAAACCCACCCGTTGTTTTGCTTGCTCCAGACGGAATTTCTGTTCTGCCAGCACCATCCTGTTTTCTCTGCATTGGGCGACTGTCCGGTCACCTAACTGTTCCGCCCGCTTTGACGACAAGGCTTCGATTCGTGCCCGCACGGAAGACAGCCCGGCTTGCCTCTTCTGTTCTTCAAGGACCCATGCGGACAGCTTTTGCGCTGCCGTCTTTTCGCGATCCCTGGCCGTATCCAATCGGGAGGCACCATTTTCCAGTGCGCGATGTGATTTTTCATATCGCTCACAGCGCTGGCGGATACCGGGCAACCGGTCATGTAGCCGCTCGTCTTCTCCGTACCTGATGATTTCCTCTTCCAGCTGTGTCTGTTCTTGCGACAGACGACGAGAATATTCCGCCAGCGCTTCCCTTTGTGCAGATAGATCGCTGTGCGCCGCCTCTTTTTTCTGAAGCTCGTCCGCTGCCGCCTGTTCGCGTGCGATCAGATCCGCTATCTGCCGATCCATCTCCCGGATCGCACGAAATACAGGGATCGCCTTCTGCTGTTCCGCCCGGAGTCCGGACAGTGCTGCTTCCGCCTGCGTCATCGCGGTTCGAGCCTCTACGGCAACCTTCTCCCGCTGCGGCTGCGCATGGGACAGTCTTTCCAGTCGTTCTGCTTCGTCACGCTGATCCCGGCGCAAAGAAGTGAGGAGGAGGTAAGACGGTTCGACGCGCGTGGCGCGCGTCGCCAGATCCAGCCGTGTCTCATCCGGGAGAAACGCCATGCGTTCCCGATCGAGGGCTTGCTGCTCCGCTTCGACCTCGACCTGCTGGGTGCGCAGCCGATCCAGGCGCACTTTCCAGGCAACAACCTCACGCAATTCCACGATGGTTTCACGGAGTTCCGCCGATTCCCGCAGGATCGACTCCTGGCGCGTCGCAAGTATTTCTTCTTCCTGTGGAGAAAGCATCTGCAAGGACACTTTCTCCGTTTCCAGTGCGGCAAGCTGTACCCTTTCCCTCCCCAGTCGCTCGTGGACCTGGCGGGAAATCGTGCTGTAGATACCGGTTCCTGTGATTTGTTCCAGAATCGGGGCTCTCGCATCAGCCCCTGCCTGTAGAAAGGCCGCAAAACCGCCTTGTGCAAGCAGCATCGAGCGGGTGAACCGGTCAAAATCCATTCCGGTGATTTCTTCGATGATACCGGCGGTCTCTCTGATTCTGCCGGACAGGATTTCGCCGGTCTCTGCACGGCTGATTTCCTGTGCGGGCTGCTGGAGCTCACCACCGGGCTGGAGCCTGGCCCGGCGCTGGCTCCAGCGGCATAAAAACTGTCCGGCCGACGTCTCAAATGTCACTTCTGCCCAGCATTCGCCAGTGTGACGGGACATGATTTCATTGGAAGCCTTGGAAATCCGATCCAAACGAGGGGTCCGTCCGTACAAGGCGAGACAGATGGCGTCGAGCAGCGTGGATTTGCCTGCCCCGGTCGGACCGGTGATTGCAAAGATCCCGTTTTGTTCATAGACCGGATCGGTCAGATCGATCTCCCATTCTCCGGCAAGAGAATTGAGATTTTTGAACCGGATCCGCAGAATTCTCATGTGCCTCCTCCACGCCTGTCAGTCGCCCTGCGGATCCCGATCCGCCAGTTCCCGCATGATCTCCCGAAACAGGTCGCGCAACGGTTCGGCCTCCTCCAGCGCGACTTCATGTTCCCGTAAACAGCGTTCGAACACGTCTGCAGGCGACAGATCGTCCAGCGACTCCTCGGGTGTTTGTGCCGCAAGGGTTCGGGCGAGCAGGGACCGGCTGCGGATCCGCAGGATCTCCACCCCGGTTTCTTCAGCCAGGGTTTCCAGAACGTTCCGTACGACCGAGGGAGGTTCCGATCCGTCGTACTCCACTTCAGCCCAGACCGATTGGCCGGTTCTTTCAACCGCGTGCATTTGCGAACCGACCGATTCCAGCGTCCCTGCAAAACGGGCCAGTGTCCTTGTGGCGGGAACCGGCAACATCGCAAATTCGGGAGTGCGCCCGTCAAACCGGATCCGTACAATGCTTTTACTCTGACCGGCTTCCCCGAACCCCATTGGGATCGGTGACCCGCTGTACCGTATGTGTTCCGTCCCGCGAAGGCTTTGCGGCACATGGAGGTGTCCGAGTGCGACATAGTCGACCTCTCCGGGAAACAGATCGGTCCCGACCCGCGCCAGCGACCCGATGTACAATTCCCGAACGCCGTCCCCTTCCAATACCTCCCCGCCCGCCGCGAACAAGTGTCCCATGGCGACAAGGGGAACCAATTCTCCCGCGGCATCGCGCTTCCGAATCGCCTCCTCGAAGACGGCGGCATAATGTGTATGGATGCCCTCCAGGGCTTTCCGATCCTTGTCCGCGGTCCCTTCACCCGCTTCCGCCGTGCGGAGGTCGCGCTCCCGAAGATAGGGAACCGCACAAATCACAGCGAGGGTGCGCCCGTTGTCATCTTTCAACTCGATGACTTCCCCGGCAGGGTCTTCAACTGCCGCTCCAATTACATGGATGCCAAATGCTCTCAGCAGTGACTTGGGGGCGTCCAGAAACGAGGGGGAATCGTGATTGCCACCGATGATCACCACATGTCGGCAGCAAGAAGAGGAAAGTCGTACCAGAAACCGGTAATAGAGCTCCTGGGCACGGCTGCCCGGCGTGCCGGTATCGAAGACGTCCCCCGCTACCAGCAGCGCGTCCGCCTTTTCTTTGTCCACGGTGTCTGCCAGCCAGTCGAGAAACGCCTCCTGTTCATCGTACCGGCGCTTCCCATAAAGCACCCGGCCGATGTGCCAGTCCGACGTGTGCAGAAAAATCACGAGCGGAACTGCGCCAGCATTGTGCGGGCACTCGCTGCCATCATGCCGTGGTCGGAACTCATGACAATGAAACGAACCCCGCGCGCAACCAGCGCTTTGGCTGCGTTTCCGTCGGAGGCGACCGTTCCCGCAACACGCCCCGCACGCAAGGTTTTTGCGATGACCGTGTCCATCGTATCCTGGACCAGCGGGTGGTTGACTTGACCGATCACGCCAAAGGCCTGTGAGAGGTCACTTGGGCCCATAAACACGACGTCCACTCCATCGACCATCAGGATATCATCCAGATTCTCGACCGCTTCCCGTGTTTCACAGTAGCCAACAAACAGCAGATTCTCATTGACTCTGCGAAGGTATTCTCCCACATCCAGCATGCCGTAGCCTGCCGCACGCTGCGTGTTTGCAAACCCTCTTTTCCCCCGGGGACCATAATAAATCGAGTCCACAGCCTTTCGTGCGTCGGCGGCGGTGCGCAGGTTGGGAACCTGGACTCCATAGGCACCGGTATCCAGCGCTTGCAGGATCTGGGGGGTATCGTCGTCCCGCACGCGCACAATGGCGGGAACACCGTGAATTTCGGCCACCCTGACCAGCTGGACAAGTGTCTCTTTGTTCATAGCCGTGTGCTCGTTGTCCAGGATGACGAAATCGAATCCTGACTGGCAGATGATCTCGGTCATGGCGGGATCGACGGATTTGATGAAGGTGCCAATGACGGCTTCCCCCCTGGCAAGCTTCTGTTTCACTGGGTTTGTAGCGCCAAGCATATTGTTCCTCCTCAATGATTCCATGGATAGAGATGATGGTATCGTGGTGTTTCTATTGCAACGTGAACCCTCCCGCCGACCGCGGGTCTTCAGTATAAACCAAACGCTTCCACCTCCGCTTTCAACCGCGGATCACCTTGATTTGCAGCGTGCGCTGCCGGGGGCCGTCAAATTCACAGAACCAGATTCCCTGCCAGGTGCCGAGCATCGGCTGTCCACCGGCGACGGGTAAAGTAACACTGCTCCCGGTCGCCATCGCCTTCGCGTGGGCGGCCGAGTTGCCTTCAACGTGTCGAAATCCGGGATGATCCGGAAAAACCCGGTCCATGGCCGCATTCAGGTCCCGGACCACATCAGGATCCGCATTTTCGTTGACCGTAATCCCCGCCGTGGTGTGGGGACAAAAGACAACACACAACCCTTCCGGGATTCCGCTCGCGCGGATGGCTTCCCGTACTTCGGCTGTGACCTGGATCCAGTCATTCTTCCTGCGGGTCGCGATCCGAATCTGTGTCAGCATACCGCCCCTCCCCTGTTCCCGTGCTACAACCGCAGTGTTTCACCGGGCGCGATGCGGACCGGCGTACCGTCCGCTTCGATCCAGAGCTCCAGGCAGGAGGGGTTCATAACCATCTTGCCGTCCGCGGATACCCGGAGTCCCCGCAGTGCGTTCACATAGTCGACGATCTCGATGTTGGTCGCCAGCCAGGTGTCTTCCAGCCTGGCGACTGTGGCGCAAAACCCTTCGATCAGATCCCAGTTGTTCCGGTCGTTGAATTCATAACTGTGCCCCCACACGTAGAAAAGTGTCATATTTCCATGCCGCGGATTCATAAATTGCTCCAGCAGTCCGTCGAGTCCGTCTGCATGATGACAAGTCGGATGCCAGGCCATCCAGTCGTCCGGCAGCCGAAACGCGTGGGTAGCCCGGACGGTGCGGGCATATTCCATCCCGGCGGTACGCATCACACGGATGACACGGTCGTCATAGGTTCCAAACGGATAGGACATACCGCGTACCGGGTATCCGGCCAATGTTTCCAATGTCTCCCGGTCGGTCAGAATCTCACGGAGCGCTTCGGTCTCCGGCATGTTCTCCAAAAAAGGATGATCTTCCGTATGACAGGAAATTTCGTGGTTCCGGTAGAGCACCGGCACCTCCGCCGACGTCACATACCCGGGGCGGTCGAAAAATCCGCTGTTGAGGTGGAACGTTCCGCGAATGCCGTACTGGTCGAACAAAGCCACCAGCCGCCTGTCATATTCGCGCCCGTCGTCGTAACTCATTGTCAGTGCCCGCTTTTTAGCCCCCGGATAATATCGGAACCGTATCGCCATATCATTGTCCTCCTGTCTTGTCCGGGTCTGTGTGCAGGCGCGACCACCACTTCGGCAAATCCCATCCGATTTGCATGATCTCCTCCAGCAGCGGAACCCGTGCCGCGTCCGCGGGCATGTATTCATAGAGCCCCAATCCGGGCATCGGAAACGTCTGCTGTAAAGATCGCAGCAGACGCACCAGGGTGTCAGGACGCAACCCTCCGGCTGAGGGCAGCGGGACATGACGAAATAGCGTCGGCTCCAGCACGTCAAGATCTACATGTATATATAAGTGCCGGCACCCGGTATTTCGAATCGCCCGGAGCACTGCCTCCGGATTTGACTCCGCTTCCTCCACGCTCAACTCACACAGGCCAGTCGACGCTATATATTCCCGCTCAGGAGGATCCAGTTCCCTCACGCCCACCTGTACGACGCGTGCGGGATCCAGCGTTCTGCCGAGGATGCGCAGGATGGCAGTATCCCCCTCACCCAACAGCGTTCTCAAGGGCATGCCGTAGAAACGCTTGGTCGGGGAAGTGGCCGGGATGTTGAGATCGGCATGCGCGTCAATCCACAGCAACGCCATATCTGCGTCCAGTTTTTTATCAAAATTGGCGATCGAAAGGATGTCCGCGTCGCAACCGCCCCCGATCGAAAACATCGTTTCAGGATTTTCTTCTGCTATCGCCTGTCGGGCACTCTCCAGCTGTCGGAGAATCGTGCGATATTCCGCGATGTCGTTCTCGATGAGGCCGGTCGCTTCCGCCTCGACGGGAATGACGCGATGGGGCCGGTCCTTGAAATACCGGGCGATTATGTCCATCGCACCAGGCAGCGTCCGATCGTCCGGCCACGATCCCTGCCATTGCGGAAAGATCAGATTGAGATGTCCTTCTGCCATGAGGCTGCTCCCGTCGTTTTCTGTAGATTCCCACAAAATGATACCAGTCCCGGGGCCGGACTGACAATCTGTTTGCTCCCCCACAACTCCCGTCATCACCCCCAAAAAAAGACATCCCGTCAGCTCTCAGCTGCCGGGACACCCAAAGGACACAGGGGAGTGTGACTAGAACGCCACGATGTGTGGCTTACCAGCCGGGGGGAAATCATCCAGAACCGCCTTCCCCTTTTCCAGACAAAACACTTCAAAAATCGGGTTGTCCGGTGACTGGTACAACATCTTGACACCGGCCATGGCGTCCATCACTTTTGCTTTGTCTTCCCGCCGTTCGCTGAAACGGACCTGTCCGCTGATTCGCAGGTTCCGGGCATACCTCTCGGAGGAAAAACAGATCTCCGCATAGGGAGTCTCCTTCAGTTGCGCGTATACGCTCTTCGTATTGTTGGTACAGAACCAGAACGCGCCGTCCTCGTACAATCCGAATCCAAAGGGACGCACACGGGGTTGCCGGCCTTCAACGGTCGCGAAATATCCGACGGGGTTCTTTTTCAAAAAATCGAGGATCTGCTGCATGTCATTTGCCTCCTTCATTGCGATGGCGAAAGTCCGATCCGGATGGAGCGGCACCGGATTGATTATACGGTGAAAATCCCGAATTGTACATATGGTGAACCATTCGCCATATGAATCAATCACCGGAACGGATGCG